>JALAGW010000227.1 GCA_022712235.1 Brevundimonas sp.
TTCTAAGGAAGACCAATCCCCTTGTCAACCAGGCTTTTCAGCCCTTCCGCAAACCCGGAAACCGAAGCTCCCAAATCCACTTCGCCAAGCCCGTCTCCGGCCCCAGCGCCCCGCCCGTTTCCAAGCGAGCGGCGGATATACGGACACAGCCCCGACTCCACAACCCTCAAATGACAAATATGCGAACTATCTCAACAAACCAGAGTCCCAGACAGGACGCCGTGCCGCCCGCATTCGCACGTCCGTCCGCGCCTCACATAATAGGTGACGCGATCCGGACCGGCAAAACCTTGCGCAGATCACCGCATGTCGGGACACAGATGCGTGCGAGGCAGGACAGAACGCATGGCGACGCACTTTTCTTCCACATTCTGATCGCGACGGGGTTGCATCGCAGCATGGACGGCGGCATAAGAGCGCCCAGTTGAAAGGTTCTCCCTTGCCCCACCGCGCCGCCATTGCTGCGATCCTGAGCCCCGCGAAAGCGGCGGCCGATCTGCGCGTGCTGTCGCTGGGCGTACTCCTTCTTTCGGTAATTCTTATTCCGCTTAGCCGAGCGGTGTGGATGCCTGCGACCTGACCTAAACCCGTCAAAATCGCCCGCTTCACCCCGCTCCCACCCGGCAGCGGGGTTTTTCATGTGCCCGAGACAGAGCCGACAGGCAGAACCTTCCAAAAATCCGATGACCAACTCGTCTGACAGCAAGAAACAACCCAACGCACGCAGTTCCGCCGTGACTCAGGGTCCGAACCGGGCCGCGGCGCGCTCCTATCTGCGGGCGGCCGGAATGCAGGACGCCGACTTCGACAAGCCGATGATCGCCATCGTCAACACCTGGTCGACCGTCACGCCCTGCAACATGCACCTGGACCGCCTGGCCAAGGACGTGCGCGCCGGGATCATCGCGGCGGGCGGCTATCCGGTCGACTTCAACACCATCGTGGTCACCGACGGCATATCCATGGGCACGGCGGGCATGAAGGCCTCGCTGATCAGCCGCGAGGTCGTCGCCGACTCCATCGAACTGGCGGTCGAGGGGCATCAGCTGGACGGCGTCGTCTGCATCGTCGGCTGTGACAAGACCATCCCGGCGGCGGCCATGGCCCTAGCCCGGATGGATATCCCCGGCCTGGTCTATTACGGCGGCACCATCCTGCCCGGTCGCATCGGCGAGAAGGAGGTCTCGGTCCAGGAGGTGTTCGAAGCCATCGGCGCCCACGGCGCCGGCGCCTTGTCCGACGAGGGCCTGAAGGCGGTCGAGAGCGCGGTCTGCCCCGGCGCCGGCGCCTGCGGCGGCCAGTTCACGGCCAACACCATGGCCATGGCCCTGTCGATGATGGGCATCAGCCCCATGGGCGCCAACGACGTCCCCGCCGTCGATCCCGGCAAGGGCGCGGAAGGCGAACGCTGCGGCCGCCTGATCGTCGAGCGAGTCTTCGCCGGGGACACCGCCCGCAAATACATCACCAAGGCCAGCCTGAAGAACGCCGCCGTCGCCGTCTCGGCCTCGGGCGGCTCGACCAACGCCGTCATGCACCTGACCGCCATCGCCGCCGAGGCCGGCGTCGACTTCGGCATCGAGGACTGCCACCAGGCCTGCGTCGAGGCCCCGGTCATCTGCGATCTGAAGCCCGGCGGCCGCTTCCTGGCCTCGCACCTGTTCGCGGCGGGCGGCACGCGCCTGGTCGCCCAGCGACTGGCCGAGGCGGGCAAGATCGTCAACACGCCGACGGTCAGCGGCCGCAGCCTGTTCGCCGAAGCCGCCGAGGCCGAGGAGACCCCGGGCCAGCAGGTCGTGACCAGCATGGACGCCCCGGTCATGGCGCGCGGCTCCTACGCCGTCATCTATGGCGACGTCGCGCCCGAGGGCGCCGTGATCAAGCTGACCGGCCACAAGGTCGACCGCTTCGAAGGTCCCGCCGCCGTCTTCGACTGCGAGGAAGACGCCTTCCACGCGGTTCAGGACGGCTCGGTCGGCGAAGGCGACGTCATCATCATCCGCTACGAAGGGCCCAAGGGCGGCCCCGGCATGCGCGAGATGCTGCAGGTCACCGCCGCCCTGAAGGGCCGCAAGGTCGAGAACGTCGCCCTGCTGACCGACGGTCGCTTCTCGGGCGCCAGCTACGGCTTCGTCGCCGGTCACGTCTCGCCCGAAGCGGCGGTCGGCGGGCCGATTGCACTCATTCGCGATGGCGATCCGATCGTCATCGACGTCACCAACCGCCGGATCGATGTGCTCGTCGATCTGGAGGCGCGCCGGGCGGACTTCGCCCCCAACCGGGTCCGTCCGGCGCAAGGCGTTTTCGCGAAATACCGCGCCGCCGTCGCCTCCGCCTCGCAAGGGGCCGTGACCATCCCCAATCCGCCGCCGGCCCAAACCGCCGAAACCTATTCCAACGCCGCCATCTCTGAGGACGCCTGACCCATGGCCATCACCATCTACACCAACGACGACATCAAGCCGGGCGCCATCGCCGGTCAGCGCATCGCCGTCATCGGCTATGGCTCGCAAGGCCGCGCCCACGCCCAGAACCTGAAGGATTCAGGGCATGACGTCATCGTCGGCGTTCGCCAGGGCGGCACGGGCTGGAAGCACGCCACCGCCGACGGCGTCCCAACCGCCGAACCGGCCGAGGCCGTTCGCGGCGCCGACATCATCGCCATCCTGACCCCCGACATGGTCCAGAACGAGGTCTATCGCGACATCATCGAGCCGAACGCCAAGCCGGGCGCCGCCCTGCTGTTCGCCCACGGCTTCTCGATCATCTACGACCGCATCGCGCCGCGCGACGCCATGGACGTCATCCTGGTCGCGCCCAAGGGTCCGGGCGACCTGGTCCGTCGTGAGTTCGCACGCGGCCGGGGCGTCCCCTCCCTGTTCGCCATCGAGAAGGACGCGACCGGCAAGGCCCGCGACCGCGCCATGGGCTACGCCAAGGGCAGCGGCGGCGCGACCGGCGGCCGGCTGGAGACCTCGTGCCGCGAGGAGACCGAAACCGACCTGTTCGGCGAGCAGGCCGTCCTGTGCGGCGGCGCCAAGGAGCTGGTCATCTCTGGCTTCAACACCCTGGTCGAGGCCGGCTACCAACCCGAGATCGCCTACTTCGAATGCCTGCATGAGCTGAAGCTGATCGTGGACCTCTTCTACGAGGGCGGCATCTCCAAGATGCACCACTTCATCTCGGAAACGGCCAAGTGGGGCGCCGTCGCCTCGGGGCCGCGCGTCATCACCGACGAGACCCGCGCCCGCATGAAGGAGGTCCTGACCGAGATCCAGGACGGAACCTTCGCCAGGAACTGGATCGCCGAGAACGAGGCCGGCAAGCCGCAATACCAGGCCTGGCTGGACGCTGATCGCCAATCCCACATCGAGCAGACGGGCGCCCGCCTGCGCGAGCGCATGGCCTGGCTGCAGACCCCCAAGTCTGAAGCCGCCTGACCGCATATATATAAAGAGAGACTGACCCGATGAGCGCCGCCGCGCCCGCCCTGAAAACCGCCTCCGCCCCGGCGACCGTGCACGACACGGCCACCGGTGCGCGCCTGCTCGTCTCCAGCCTGGAGCGGGTGGGCGTGGAGGTGGTCTTCGGCTACCCCGGCGGCGCCATCATGCCGATCTACGACGCCCTGACCGGCACAGGCCTGAAGCACATCCTGGTCCGCCACGAACAGGGCGCAGCCTTCGCCGCCGACGCCTATGCCCGCGCCTCGGGCAAGGTCGGGGTCTGCATGGCCACATCCGGCCCCGGCGCCACCAATCTGATCACCGGCATCGCCAACGCCATGATGGATTCGGTGCCCATGGTCTGCATCACCGGCAACGTCCCCCAGGGCGTCATGGGCACCGACGCCTTCCAGGAGATCGACATCCTGGGCGTCACCCTGCCGATCGTGAAACACTCCATCCTGGTGCGCGACGCGGCCGAGATCCCGGCCGCCGTCGAACAGGCCTTCCACATCGCCGCCTCGGGCCGTCCCGGTCCGGTTCTGGTCGACCTGCCCAAGGACGTCCAGTTCGCCACCGCCGTCGCGCCGTTCGGCTTCAACATCCCCAATGAGACCGCCGAGGTCGACCACGACGCCATCGCCGAGGCCGAACGCTTCATCCGCGCCGCCGAGCGCCCGCTGATCTACATCGGCGGCGGCGTGAAGATCGGCCGCGCGACCGAGGCCGTCCGCGCCTTCGCCGAGGCGACCGGCATCCCGACCGTCTCGACCCTGAACGCCCTGGGCACGGTCGCCACCGACGCCCCCGGCTATCTGGGCATGCTGGGCATGCACGGCACGCGCGCGGCCAATGAGGCGGTTCAGGCGTCGGACCTGCTGATCGTCCTGGGTGCCCGTTTCGACGATCGCGCCACGGGCAAGCTGGCCGAGTTCGCCCCCCACGCCCGCGTCGTCCACTTCGACGTCGACGCCTCCGAGATCGGCAAGCTGCGCGAGACCCATGTCGCGGTCGCCGGCGAACTGAAGCCCGGCGTCGAGGCCCTAACGGCGCGTATGGCGTCTGGCCCGCTGGCCATCGACCCCTGGGTCATCCGCTGCGCCTCGGCCGCTGCTCACCACGCCGCCCGCTATGATGCGCCGGGCGAAGGCGTCTATGCGCCGGCCCTGCTGAAGCAGTTGTCCGAGGCCGCCGGCGACCGCTTCGTCGCCGCCTGCGACGTCGGCCAGCATCAGATGTGGGCCGCCCAACACTGCCGCTTCTCCAAGCCGGAAGCCCACATCACCTCGGGCGGTCTGGGGGCCATGGGCTTCGGCCTGCCCGCGGGCCTGGGCGCCAAGCTGGCCGACCCGACGGCCACGGTCGTCACCATCGCCGGCGACGGCGGCTTCATGATGAACATCCAGGAGCTGGCGACCCTGAAACGCTACGGCGTCGCCCTGAAGATCGTCCTGCTGGACAACTCCTCGCTGGGCCTGGTGCGCCAGTGGCAGGAGCTGTTCTTCGAGGAGAACTATTCCGAGGTCGACCTGTCCGACAACCCGGACTTCGTGAAGGTGGCCGAAGCCTTCGGCATCGAGGCCTTCCGCATCGACCAACGCGATCAGGTCGAGGACGGGATCGCCCGGCTGCTGGCAGCCGGCGGCCCCTGCCTGGCCCACGTGGTCATCAACCCCAAAGAGAACGTCTGGCCTCTGGTTCCGCCGGGCAAGAGCAACGCTGAAATGATGGAAGGCGCATGAGCATGAGCGACACCATTCACATCCAGATCGACCGGGCCGACGGCTCGCTTCAGCGTCTCATCGGCCTGGTGGAACGCCGCGGCTTCCACATCGACGGCATGAGCATGGCGGATGAAGGCCCCTCGCGCCGCATCGCCCTGACCGTGCGCGGCCGCGACGCCGCGCGCTCCATCGACAACCTGGGCTGCCAGATCGACCGCCTGTTCGGCGTGTCCCGCATCGGCGCCCCCGCCTACCAGTCCGAGGCCGCGTAAAATGTCCCGAGTAGAACGAGTATCCAGAACCGCAGAGATTGCGGCGTCGGATCCCAACCGCGTCATCATCTTCGACACCACCCTGCGCGACGGCGAACAGGCCCCCGGCTTCTCCATGTCGGCAGAGGCCAAACTGAAGATGGCCCATGTCCTGCGCGACCTGAGCGTGGACGTGATCGAGGCCGGCTTCGCCGCCGCCTCGCCGGGCGACGAGGAATGCATCCGCCGCGTCTGCGGCGAGATCGAGGGACCGGTCTTCGCCTCCCTGTCGCGCGCCAACGAGAAGGACATCGACGCCTCCTTCCGCGCTCTGGCCCCGGCGCCGAAATCGCATCGTCGCTGCCACGTCTTCCTGGCCACCAGCCCGATCCACCGCTCGGCCAAGCTGCGGATGAGCACCAACGAGGTGCTGGCGACGATTTCCCGCACGGTGGAATACGCCGCCTCGATGTTCGACGACGTGGAGTTCTCGGCCGAGGACGCCTTCCGTACGGAACCCGAGTTCCTGGCCGAGGCCCTGATGGCCGCCGCCGACGCGGGCGCCCAGACGCTGAACGTGCCCGACACCGTCGGCTACGCCACCCCCGAAGAGGCGCGCCAACGCTTCGCCTATCTGGACGGCGTCATCCGCCCGCGCCACGCCGACATCATCTTCTCGTCGCACGCCCACAACGACCTGGGTCTGGCCGTGGCCAACTCCCTGGCCGCCGTCGAGGGCGGCGCGCGTCAGATCGAGGGCGCCATCAACGGCATCGGCGAACGGGCCGGCAACGCCTCCATCGAGGAGATCATCATGGCCCTGCGCACCCGCGCGGATCGCTATGGCGTCAGCGTATCCGCCGAGAGCCGCCACCTGGTGCGGGCCTCCCAGACCCTGCGCGACGTGACCGAGACGGTCATCGCTCGCAACAAGGCCATCGTCGGCCTGAACGCCTTCGCCCACGAGGCCGGGATCCACCAGCACGGCATGATGGCCGACGCCCGCACCTACGAGATCATGCGTCCCGAGGACGTCGGTTTCGAGGGCAGCTACTTCGTGCTGGGCAAGCACTCCGGCCGCCACGCGGTCGGCAAGCGGGCCGAGGCCCTGGGCCATGTGCTGGAAGGCCAGCGCCTGGCCGACGTCTTCGCCGGCTTCAAGCAACGCGCCGATCAGATCGGCGAAATCAATGACGCGGAGCTGACCGCCATCATCACGGCTGTGACAGCCGCTGGCGCCTCCGCACAGATGGACAAGACCTATGCAGCCGTTGGCTAAGAATATCTGGATCAACGGCGACCTGACGCCGTGGGCCGACGCCAAGATCCACGTCATGAGCCACGCCTTGCACTACGGCACCTCGGTGTTCGAGGGCATCCGCGTCTATGACACCCCGAATGGTCCCTGCGGCTTCCGCCTGACCGATCACATCCGCCGCCTGTTCGACAGCGCGCGCATCTATCACTTCCCCCTGCCCTTCACCGAGGCCGAACTGGTCCAGGCCTGCAAGGAGGTGGTCCGTTCCGAGGGTCTGCGTTCGGCCTATCTGCGCCCGCTGGCCTTCCTGGGCGAGTGCGGCATGGGCGTGACCCCCAGCCCCGAGAACATCCGCACCGACGTCATGATCTCGGCCTTCCCCTGGGGGGCCTATCTGGGCGAGGAGGCCCTGGAGAAGGGCGTCGACGCCTGCATCTCCAGCTGGAACCGCGTCGCACCCAACACCATCCCGGCGGGCGCCAAGGCAGGCGGCAACTATCTGTCCGGCTATCTGATCGGGCGTGAGGCCCGCGTCGGCGGCTTCGGCGAAGGCATCGCCCTGGGCGTCGACGGCCGCCTGTCGGAAGGCGCCGGCGAGAACCTGTTCGTGGTCAAGGACGGGGTGTTGATGACCCCGCCCGCCGCCGCCTCCATCCTGCAGGGCATCACCCGCGACAGCGTCATGAAGCTGGCGCGCGGTCTGGGCTACGAAGCCCGCGAACAGATCCTGCCGCGCGAGGCCCTCTACGTCGCCGACGAGGTCTTCATGACCGGCACCGCCGCCGAGATCACCCCCGTCCGCTCCATCGACGGCATCCCGACGCGCGCCAACGGCCCCGGCCCGGTCACCAAGGCGGTCAACAAGGCCTTCCGCGGCCTGTTCGACGGCACGACCCCCGACCGCTTCGGCTGGCTGGAGCCCATCGGCGAGGCGGCGACCGCCCCCAAGGAACGCGTGCATGAGCCAGCCTAGGACCCTGTATGAAAAGGTCTGGGATCGGCACGTCGTCGTGCCGGAAACGGCCGAGACGCCGGGCGTCATGTATGTGGACCTGCACCTGGTCCACGAAGTCACCTCGCCCCAGGCCTTTTCCGAAATCGAGGCGCGCGGGCTAAAGGTCCGCCGCCCCGACCGCACCTTCGCCACCCTGGACCACTCCACCCCGACCCTGCCCGCCGACGCGAGCGGCCAACGCCCCTATTTCACCGAGGCCGCCAGGGCCCAGGTCGAAACCCTGGAGGCCAACTGCGCTCGCCACGGCGTCGAGCTGGCGGGCTGGGATTCGGATCAGCGCGGCGTGGTCCACGTCATGGGGCCTGAGCTGGGCCTGACCCAGCCGGGCATGACCGTGGTCTGCGGCGACAGCCATACCGCCACGCACGGGGCCTTCGGCGCCCTGGCCTTCGGCATCGGCACGTCGGAGGTCGGCCACGTCCTGGCCACCCAGTGCCTGCTGCAGCGCCGCGCCAAGTCGATGCGCGTCACCGTCGACGGCGCCCTGCGCCCCGGCGTGTCGGGCAAGGATGTCGCCCTGGCCGTCATCGCCGCCATCGGCTTCGGCGGCGGCACCGGCTACGTCATCGAATATGCGGGCGAGGCCGTGCGTTCGCTGGACATGGAAGGGCGCATGACCCTGTGCAACATGTCCATCGAGGCGGGCGCGCGCGCCGGCATGATCGCTCCGGACCAGACGACCATCGACTGGCTGCGCGGCCGCAAACACGTCCCCTCCGACTATGAGGCCGCAACCGCCGACTGGCTGAGCCTGGCCTCGGACCCCGACGCGGTCTTCGACAAGGAGGTGACGCTGGACGGCGCCGCCATCCGGCCCATGGCCACCTGGGGCACCACCCCGGACGCCGGCGCCCCCGTCGGCGCTCCGACGCCTCATCCGCGTTCGGCCTCGGATCAGAAGGCTCTGGACTACATGGGCTTCAAGGCCGGCGAGGCGACCACCGGCCACAAGGTCGATGTCGTCTTCATCGGCAGTTGCACCAACGGTCGCCTGCCCGACCTGCGCGCCGCCGCTGACGTCCTGCGCGGCCGCAAGGTCCAGCCGGGCGTACGCATGCTGGTCGTCCCCGGCTCCGAGGCCGTCCGCCGCGACGCCGAGGCGGAAGGGTTGGACAAGGTCTTCACCGAGGCGGGAGCCGAATGGCGCATCCCCGGCTGCTCCATGTGCATCGCCATGAACGGCGATTTCGTCGCCCCCGGCCAGCTGGCGGTCTCGACCTCCAACCGCAATTTCGAGGGCCGTCAGGGCAAGGGCGCCCGCACCATCCTGGCCAGCCCCGCCACCGCCGCCGCCAGCGCCGTCGCCGGCGTCCTGACCGACCCGCGCGCCTATCTGTCGGAGGCGGCCCTCCTCATGCAGCCGAGCGCCGCGCGCGAGGCGATAGGAGCAGAATAATGTCTGAGCCCTTCAAGACCCTGACGTCGAAGACCCTGACCCTGAGCCAGGCCAATATCGACACCGACCAGATCATCCCGGCCCGCTTCCTGACCACCACGACGCGCGAAGGTCTGGGCGCCCAGGCCTTCTATGACTGGCGCTATGAGGCCGACGGAACGTCCAAGCCCGAGTCCGTGCTGAACCGCATCGACCCAAGCGAGCACCGCATCCTGCTGGCGGGACCCAACTTCGCCTGCGGCTCGTCGCGCGAGCACGCGCCCTGGGCTCTGCTGGACTACGGCTTCCGGGCGGTGATCTCGACCGAGATCGCCGACATCTTCACCTCCAACGCCCTGAAGAACGGCTTCCTGCCCATCGTCGTCGATCAGGCGACATGGGACGATCTGGCGGCCCATCCGGAACAGCCTGTCACCATCGATCTGGAAGCCGGCGAGATCCGTCGCGGCAACGTCGCCCCCGTCCCCTTCAAGGTCGAGGCCTTCGCCCGTCAGTGCCTGCTCGACGGCGTCGACACCCTCGGCTGGCTGCAATCCAAGCTGCCCTACATCCAGACCTACGAACGCTTCCGCGAACCGGAGACCGCCGCATGAGCGCCCCCCGCACCTTCAATATCGTAGTCCTGCCCGGCGACGGCGTCGGCCCTGAGGTCGCCCTGGCGGCCCAGCGCGTCCTGACCTGCATCGGCGACATCTACGGCCACCGCTTCGAGTTCTCCGAGCACCTGATCGGCGGCGCCGCCATCGACGCCACTGGCGAGGCCCTGCCCGAGGACACCAGGACCGCCTGTCTGGCCGCCGACGCCGTCCTGCTGGGCGCGGTCGGCGGACCCAAGTGGGACGGCGCCAAGGTCCGCCCCGAACAGGGACTGCTGGCCATCCGCAAGGCCATGGGCCTGTACGCCAACCTGCGCCCCTTGCAGGTCTCGCCGGTTCTGGCCCACCGCTCGCCGCTGAAGAAGGAGATCGTCGAGGGCGTCGACCTGATCGTCTTCCGCGAACTGACCAGCGGCGTCTATTTCGGCGAGAAGACCCGCACCGAGACCAGCGCCTCGGACCTGTGCGTCTATACGGTCGAGGAGATCGAACGCGTCGCCCGCGCCGCCTTCCAGGCCGCCGGTCAGCGTCGCGGCAAGGTCACCTCGGTCGACAAGGCCAACGTCATGGAGACCAGTCGTCTGTGGCGCGAGGTCGTGACGCGGGTTCACGCCGACGAATATCCGCAGATCACCCTGGAGCACGCCCTGGTCGACTCCATGGCCATGCACCTGATCCGCAAGCCGCGCGACTATGACGTCATCCTGACCGAGAACATGTTCGGCGACATCCTGTCGGATGAAATCTCGGTGCTGGGCGGCTCCATCGGCCTGCTGCCCTCGGCGTCTCTGGGCGCAGACGGCCCCGGCCTGTTCGAGCCGATCCACGGCTCGGCGCCCGACATCGCCGGTCAGGACCTGGCAAACCCGGTCGGCATGGTCCTGTCGGCGGCCATGATGCTGCGCCACAGCTTCGATCTGGAGGACGAAGCGGATTCCATCGAGGCCGCCGTCGCCGCCGTCCTGGCCTCGGGCGCCGTCACCGCCGATCTGGGCGGAGCCCTGGGCACGGTCGAGGCCACCCGCGCCATCGTCGACGCCATCCGCGCCATCCACTGGGCCGCCGCTCGCCACGTGCCCATGCACTGGGCCTGAGGTCCTCCACCCAAAGAGAAAGGGCGGGCCTCGCGGCCCGCCCTTTTTGCATTCAGTTGTCGATCAGGCCCTGCAGCGCCGCCGCCATGCGACGCGCCAGTTCGCCCTTCTGCGTATCGTCCAGCGACGAATAGCCGTCCGACAGCTCGCGCCCGATGGCCATGCCCATGATAAGGCCTGCCGCCAGACGGGCGCGCACCGGGGCGTCCGGCCCGCCGATCCACGCGGCCAGGGGGTCGAAGAAGCGATTGTTGGAGGTGCGCTGCATCACGTCCATCGCCTTGGCCGAGCCGACCGAACGCAGCAGGATCAGCAGACCGCGCATCTTGGCGGCGCCGTCGTCATCCTGACACGGCATGACCTCGCCATAGACGATCTCGCGCGCCAGTCGGTCGCCGAAGTCCTCGCGCGGGCCGTCCATCAGATCGCGGCCGTTCTTGCAGCTGTCGAGGACGGCGACGAACAGGTCTTCCTTGGACCCGAAGTAGCGACTGATCAGGGCCGCATCCACGCCGACGTCGCGCGCGACGTCGCGCATGCCGACGTCGTCATAACTGTCGGAACAAAAACGCTCCCGCGCCGCTTCCAGAATCGCCTGGCGCGTCGCGTTCGCGTTGCGTGGTCGGGGGGCGTCGCACAGGACCAAGTGGTCGTACTCCTATAAACCTTATCGCCTATATGGCTTTGTCATCAGGCGTTGACAAGCGCAACCATGCTCATCATTAAGTCACCCGATGTTGACTGGCGCATCCTCCCCCAATGATGAGCGCCGTTCTGCTATGTCTGTTACGTCAAACTTCCCTCCCAAGGAGAATGCGCCGATGCGCACGGTGAAGATCGCGGCCGCGTCCGTACTGATGGCGACCGCCCTCTATGGCTGTTCCAAGGGCGGCGAAGCGCCCGCCCCCCAGGCTCCGCCGGTGACGGTGGCCACGCCTCTGGCCCGCCAGATCGTCGATTGGGACGAGGTCACCGGTCGCTTTGAAGCCCCGCGCACCGTCGATGTGCGCGCCCGCGTCGGCGGCTATATTCAGTCGGTTCACTTCAAGGACGGCGACTTCGTGCGTCAGGGCCAGCTGCTGTTCACGCTCGACCCCCGCCCGGCCCAAGCCGCCCTCGCCTCCGCCCAGGCCCAACTGGCCCAGGCGCAGGCTCAGTTAACCCTGGCCCGCACCGAATTCACCCGTTCCGAAGGCCTGCTGGCCTCCCAGGCCGTGTCCCAGGCCGAAGTCGATTCCAAGCGTGGCGCCGTGGCCCAGGCCCAGGCCGCCGTCTCGGCCGCCAACGCCGCCATCCGCGCCCGCCAACTGGACGTCGAGTTCACCCGCGTCACCGCCCCGATCTCCGGCCGCGTCTCCGACCGCCGGGTCGATCCGGGCAACCTGGTCGGCGGCGGCTCCTCGGCCGGCGACGTCCTGACGACCGTAGTCTCGGCCTCGCCGATCTACTTCGTCTTCGACGGCTCCGAAGCTCTGGCGCTCAAGTATCAGCGCGACGCCCGCGCCGGCGGCGCCGCCCCGATCCGCATCCGCCTGCAGGATGAGACCAGCTACGACCGCACCGGCACGCTGGACTTCACCGACAACGCCATCGATCCGGCCTCGGGCACCATCCGCCTGCGCGCCGTGGTGGCGAACGCCGACGGCTTCCTGAAGCCCGGCATGTTCGGTCAGGCCCAACTGGCCGGCGCCGGCGCCTATCAGGCCCTGCTGGTGCCTGACGCCGCCATCTCGACCGACGCCGCGCGCCGCGTGGTCATCGTCGTCAAGCCCGACGGCTCGACCGAACCGCGCGCCGTTCAGACCGGCCCCCTGGTCGATGGTCTGCGCGTCATCCGCTCGGGTCTGAAGCCGACCGACCGCGTCATCATCGCCGGCGGCCAGCGCATCCAGATGCCGGGCATGAAGGTCCAGGCCAAGAACGGGACCATCGCTCCGGTCGCACAGCAGCCGAACGCCGCCCCCGTCACCCAGGCGGCGCCGGCTTCCAGCGCCTCCTTCGCCAACGCCGGCTGAACCTAAATGAACATCTCCCGCTTCTTCATTGATCGGCCGATCTTCGCGGGCGTGATCTCGGTGTTCATCACCCTGATCGGCCTGTTCGCCTATCCGATGCTGCCCCTGTCGCAGTATCCGGAGATCGCGCCGCCCACCATCACCATCAACGCCGCCTACCCCGGCGCCTCGGCCGAAACCCTGGCCGAGACCGTGGCGGCCCCCATCGAGCAAGAGGTCAACGGCGTCGAAAAGATGCTGTATCTGACCTCCTCGTCCACCTCGGACGGGGCCGTGGCGATCACGGTGACCTTCCAGCCCGGCACGGATCTCGATTCCGCCCAGGTGCTGGTGCAGAACCGCGTCGCCCTGGCCGAGCCCAAGCTGCCTGAGCAGGTCCGCCAGATCGGCGTGACGGTCAACAAGGCCGAAAGCGGCTTCCTGATGATCGTCGGCCTGACCTCGCCCGACGGCAGCCTGGACAACGACTACGTCGGCAACTTCGCCAACTCGACGCTGCGCGACCGCCTGTTGCGGATCGACGGCGTGGGTCAGGTTCAGGTGTTCGGCGGCGGCAACTATTCGATGCGCGTCTGGATCGACCCGGCCAAGGCGGCCGAGCGCGGCCTGACGGGTCCCGACATCGTCGCCGCCCTGCGCGCCCAGAACGTCCAGGCCGCCGCTGGCTCCATCGGCCAGCCGCCCTTCGCCACCAACGCCGCCGCTTTCCAGCTGCCGGTTCAGGTCCAGGGCCGTCTGTCCGATCCCGATCAGTTCGCCGACGTGGTCATCAAGACCGACGCCGAAGGCCGCGTGACCCGCGTCCGCGACGTCGCCCGCGTCGAACTGGGCGCCCAGGACTACGGCATCCGCGGCTTCTTCGACGGCGAACGCGGCGTCGGCGTCGCCGTGGTTCAGCAGCCGGGGGCCAATGCGCTCGGCACCGCCAACCGCGTCCTGGCCGAGGTCGAGGCCGTCAAGGCCGAACTGCCCGCCGGGATGAACATCTCCATCCCCTACAACCCGACGGAATTCGTCGCCGCCTCGGTCACGGCGGTTCAGCACACCGTGTTCGAAGCCGTCGTCCTGGTGGCCATCGTCGTCCTGGTCTTCCTGCAGACCTGGCGCGCCGCCATCATTCCCATCGTCGCCATCCCCGTCGCCCTGGTCGGCACCTTCGCGGTGCAGCTGGCCCTGGGCTACTCCATCAACTCCCTGTCGCTGTTCGCCCTGGTTCTGGCCGTCGGCATCGTCGTCGATGACGCCATCGTCGTGGTCGAGAACGTCGAGCGTTACCTGAGACAGGGGCTGACGCCCAAGGAGGCCGCCTATCGATCGATGCAGGAGGTTTCGGGCGCCCTGATCGCCATCGGCCTGGTGCTGACGGCGGTGTTCGTTCCGACCGCCTTCGTGCCCGGCATCCCCGGCATCTTCTATCGCCAGTTCGCCGTCACCATCGCTTCGGCGGCGCTGATCTCGCTGCTGGTCTCGCTGACCCTGTCCCCCGCCATGGCCGCCCTGCTGCTCAAGCCGCACACGGATCATGACAACGTCCGCAAACCGGGCCTGTGGGGCGCGATCACCTATTACGTCCGCTGGGCCGGCGACAAGTTCAACCAGGGCTTCGACTGGCTGTCGGACAAGTATGGCCGCCTGACCGCCCGTCTGGTGCGCTCGCTGATGGTCGTCCTGATCATCTATGCGGGACTTCTGGCCCTCACCGGTTGGCGCCTGGTGGACACGCCGTCAGGCTTCATCCCGGAACAGGATCAGGGCTTCCTGATCGGCGTCATCCAGCTTCCGGCCGGCGCCTCGCTGGACCGCACTGAAGCCGTGATGAAGCGCGCCAACGAGATCATCCAGAAGACCGAGGGCGTCGACGGCACCGTGGCCTTCGCCGGTCTGGACGGCTCCAGCTTCTCGTTCGGCTCCAACGCCGCGACCATCTTCGTGCGCCTCGACGCCTTCGAGAACCGCACCAAGGAGCAGGCCGCCACCGCCCTGGCCGGCGCCATCACCGGCGCCACCGGCGGCATCGAGGAGGCCAACATCTTCGTCATCGCCCCCCCGGCCGTTCAGGGCCTGGGCAACGGCAACGGCTTCAAGATGATGATCCAGGATCGTTCCGGCGCGGGTTACCGCGCGCTGGAAGGCGCCACCTTCGCCATGATGGGCGGCGCGGCCCAGATGCCCGATCAGGTGCAGCAGGTCTTCTCGACCTACAACACCGGCTCGCCCCGCATCGCCGCCGACGTCGATCGCAACAAGGCCCTGATGATGGGCGTCCAGCCGTCGGCGGTGTTCGACACCCTCGGCGTCTACCTGGGCTCGTCCTACATCAACGACTTCAACCTGCTGGGACGCACCTTCCGCGTCACCGCCCAGGCTGAACCTTCGGCGCGCGACGACATCGCCGACATCGCCAACCTGAAGACCCGCTCCGCCACCGGCGCCATGGTGCCGATCGGCGCCGTCGCCAACCTGCGCGAGGACTCCGGTCCGGCCCGCGTCGTCCGCTACAACCTGTTCCCGGCTTCCGAGCTGCAGGGCCAGGCTGCCGCCGGCGTCTCGTCCGGCCAGGGCATCGCGGCGATGGAGCAACTGGCCTCTCAAGCCCTGCCGCAAGGCTTCAGCTACGAGTGGACCGAACTGGCCCTGCAGGAGAAGCAGGCCTCGGGCGGGGCCTCAATGATCTTCATCATGGCCGTGGTCTTCGTCTTCCTGGTGCTGGCGGCGCAGTATGAGGCCTTCACCCTGCCGCTCGCGGTGGTGCTGATCGTTCCCATGTGTCTGCTGGCGGCCATGATCGGGGTGAACATCCGTGGTCTGGACAACAACATCCTGGTCCAGATCGGCCTGGTCGTCCTGATCGCCCTGGCGGCCAAGAACGCCATCCTGATCGTCGAGTTCGCCAAGCAGGCGGAAGAGGAAGAGGGCATGGATCGCTTCGAAGCGGCCGTCTACGCCGCCAAGGTGCGCCTGCGTCCGATCCTGATGACGTCCTTCGCCTTCATCTTCGGCGTCGTGCCGCTGATGCTGGCGACCGGCCCCGGCGCCGAAATGCGCCAGTCGCTGGGCACGTCGGTCTTCTCCGGCATGCTGGGCGTGACCTTCTTCGGTCTGATCTTCACCCCGGTCTTCTACGTCATGATGCGCTGGCTCTCGGCCAAACTGCCCAAGACGCCCGAGAAGCCGCGTGAGCTGCCGACCACCTATGGCGCGCCGCCGCATGATCCGTACGACCCCACCGACCCCGCGCCGGCCGCGCCCAACACGGCCAACCCGCGCCTGGGAGACGCCTGATGAACCGTAAAGCCCTCTCGCTCCTGACCGCTTCCGGCGCCGCGCTTCTGCTCGCCGCCTGCGCGGTCGGGCCCAAGGCCCCGGACGCCGTGATCCCCGTCCAGGGCCAGGGCGCCTTCATCGGCTCGCAATCCGCCTCGGTTTCGACCGAGGCGGCCCGCGCCGACTGGTGGCGGCTCTACAACGACGCTGCGCTGGACGGTCTGATCCAGCAGGCGCTGACCGAGAACAACGAGCTGGAGGCGGCCGCGGCCAACCTGCGCGCCGTCCGGGCCTCGCTGTCCGAGGCCCGCGCCGGCCGTCTGCCCACGACCAACGCCAACGCCGGTTTCAACCGCAGCCGCGCCTCGACGATCACCAACCCGGCCGCCAACGGGGCCAAGCTGGACGACGTCGACACCTATAGCGACGGCCAGGACGTCTCCTACGAGGTCGACCTGTTCGGCCGGGTGGAGTCCGCCGTCCGCGCCGCCCGCGGCGACGCCGCCGCCGCGCGCGAAGCCCTGGAGGTGGTGCGAATCTCCGTCGCCGCCGAAACGGCCCGGGCCTATGCCGACACCTGCTCGGCCAACGCCCAGATCGCGGTGGCCGAACGCACCATCGAGCTGCAGGGCAAGACCGTCGATCTGACCCAGCGCCTGCTGGACGGCGGTTCGGGCAATGGTCTGGACGTGGCCCGCGCCCGCGCGGCCCTGGAACAGACCCGCGCCAGCCTGCCGCCGCTGCGTGCCTCGCGCGACGGCGCTCTCTACCGTCTCGCCACCCTGACCGGGCGCACCCCGGCCGAGGCCAGCGAGGCGGCGCGCGGCTGCCAGTCGCCGCCGCAGTTGTCGCAGCCGATCCCGATCGGCGACGGCGCGGCGCTTCTGGCTCGTCGTCCCGACGTGCGTCAGGCCGAGGCCCGTCTGGCCGCCGCCGCCGCGCGCGTGAACGTGGCCACGGCCAGCCTCTATCCGTCGATCAGCCTGGGGGGCTCGCTGGGCTCGACCGCGCTGGACTCCTCGGACCTGGGCGAGGACGCCAACTTCCGCTTCAGCGTCGGTCCGCTGATCAGCTGGAACTTCCCCAACATCGCCGTGGCCCGCGCTCGCATCAAGCAGGCCGACGCCCAGACCGACGCGGCCCTGGCGACCTTCGACCAGACCGTGCTGACGGCGCTGCAAGAGACGGAAACCGCGCTCAGCAGCTACGCCAACGAACTGGACCGCCGCACGGCCCTGCGCACCGCGCGGGATCAGGCGGCCACGGCGGCCCGCCTGTCGCGCCTGCGTTTCGACGCCGGCGCCGACAGCTTCCTGACGGTGCTCGATTCCGAGCGCACCCTGGCCGGCGCCGACGCCGCCCTGGCCGCCTCGGAAGCCCAGGTCACCACCTACCAGATCGGCCTGTTCAAGGCCCTGGCGGGCGGTTGGGAACAGGCTCCCGATCCCGAAGCCTGACCTTCAGCCTCAA
>JALAGW010000228.1 GCA_022712235.1 Brevundimonas sp.
CCGACCCCCTTGCTGGCCGGAGTCATGCGCTATCTCGTGCTCAATCACTACTGGAACCTGCCCCAGGATCTCGTCAGACTTCGCGTCGCGCCTCGCGCCGGGGAAGCCCCGGTCAAGACCTTCGCTGACCAGGGGCTTGAGGCGCTTGAAGACTGGTCCGCCGACGCCCGCGTCGTGGACCCTGCGCGCGTGGACTGGGCCGCCGTGCGGCAGGGGGCTCGACGTATCCGGGTGCGTCAGCGTCCCGGCCCTGACAACATGATGGGTCGGGGCAAGTTCATGTTGCCCAACAGTCTCGGCATCTATCTGCACGATACGCCCGACAGGGCCCTGTTCGGCGCAAGGCGCCGCACCTTCAGCGCCGGTTGCGTCAGGGTGGAGAATGCGGGAGCACTGACCCGGTGGCTGACGGGAAGCCCTCTTCCGGAAGGATCGCGGGGGGCAGGGGAGCAGCGGGTCGATCTAGCGAGGCCCGTGCCGGTCTTCCTCCTCTACAAGACCGTCGAACCGCGTGCGGGCGGCGGGCTGGTCTTGGGGCCCGATCCCTATGAATGGGATCCCCGCCCGCAACCCCGCCGGGATGGGTGAGGCCGCGAGTCCTCGCGCCCCACGCTGTTCCGGGCGCAGGCCGTTTTCCGCGCCCTGACCCGAACGCGGCGGGGGCGCGCCAGTGTCGTCTTCCCGACCCACGACCGTCTGACCGGAACCCGGACCAGGGCCATGAATTCAGTTCGCATGCCCAATCCCCTTCAGGAAAAGGACGCCCAGTGGCGACAGCGAGGCCAGGGCGCCCGGCCGATCTTCGATCCCGGCGCGGCTCCGGCCGGCGCGGACGAAGAGGCTGGCGGCGCCCGGTCCGTTGCGCCCGACCTCGAGGGGCCGGACGAGCCTCTCCCCACAGAGCCTGTATTTCAGCCCGGAGGGCCGCGGCTTACGCCGACCTTCTGGTACGGATGCGCGGCCGCTATCGGGCTTGTCCTGGTCGTGCTCGGCCTTCTGAGTCTGTGACGGGGGCCTGTTATTGCGGAATGAATGACGCGCCTGCCCGTGAACAGCCTGCCGGCTGGAAGGGAGGAAGAGGCCTCGGGACCCCCATGAAATATCGGCCGCCGCTTGGCGACGAGGGGGCAAACGGGGGCTTCGCCGGGGGCGAGGCTTCTGATGTCGAAGCGACGGCGCACGGCGCCGCCTCTTCTTCGCTGACGAGGGATTCCTGCGGGGTTTGAGCGAAGATGCAGAGTTTCCTGTTCGAGTCCGACGCCGGGCCTGAGGGATCAAGATTCAGCTGGGAGTCCAGCCTCGCGTCGCTGCAGGAGGCCCGGGTGGAGGCGGTCCGCACCCTGGGAGAGCTTCTTCGGGACGACGGAGCCGCCTTCTGGGTTTCGCGCGAGGCGCGGATGACTGTCTCTTCGCCCCACGGCGAAATCCTGTTCCAGCTGGTGTTGAGCTCGATCACTTCTCCTGAGCCCGGCGCTGTCGCGCCGGAGGAGGGTGCGGAGGATGCGGACGCATGCCGCAGGGCTTTGTGGGAAATGCGTGAAATCGCTGCTGCGGCCTCGCTTCAGGACAGTCCCATGACCGATCAGGAGGCGCTGCAGACGCTCGCCGTCATAGCGGCGTGGGTCCAGGCGGAGAGTCCTGCCGACGGCGCGGCCTGCGGTGCGGTGATCGACCTCCTGGTCGATCTCACCGACGGCGTGGATATCGGAGCCCTGGCCGACGACCAGGCGCGGGACCTGTTTCGCCGGATCAAGGCCAGGCTGGCGGTCCCGCCTGATCAGGGCGGAGCGCGGTCCTGACCTGCTCGCTTCGTGAAGCGGCGGTCAGGGCGCGATCTCGATCCAGGCCGGGGCGTGGTCGCTCGACCTTTCCCACCCTCTCACCTCGTGATCGACGCCCGAGCCGGACAGGCGACTGGCGAGCGACGGACTGACCAGAAGATGGTCGATGCGCAGGCCGGCGTTCCGGGCGTAGGCGTTCCGGAAATAGTCCCAGAAGGTGTAGAGGGTTTCCTCGGGGTGGTGCAGCCTCAGGGCGTCCGTCCAGCCCTGGTCAATCAGGCGGCGGAAGACGAGCCGCGCCTCGGGGCGGAAGAGGGCGTCGTCCGTCCAGCGCTCAGGCTTGTAGACGTCCGCCGGCGCGGGGATGATGTTGTAGTCTCCCGCCAGCACCACAGGAGCGCCGGTCTCGATCAACCGTGCGGCCTGGGCGATGAAGGCCTCCGCCCAGGCGAGCTTGTAGTCGAAGCGGGGACCGGGCGCCGGATTCCCATTGGGCAGGTAAAGGCAGGCCGCGAGCACTCCGTTGATGGCAGCCTCGATGTAGCGGCTCTGGCTCGGGTCGGGATCGCCGGGAAGACCACGGCGGGTCTCGTGGATGGCTGAGCCCCTCGCCAGGACGGCGACGCCGTTCCAGCTCTTCTGGCCCAGCCAGATCGCCTCATAGCCGAGATCGCCGAGCGCCTGCCTGGGAAAGTTGGCCTGCTGGGCCTTCAGTTCCTGCAGACAGACGATGTCCGGACGCGTCGCCTCCAGCCAGCGGAGCAAGACGGGCAGTCGGCCGTTTATCCCGTTGACGTTGTAGGTGGCGATCCTCATCGCGAACCGGCGCCGGGAATGCGTCGGCCGGGTAGGTCGTCTGCCGACGTCTTCTGATATGGGAACAGGAAGACCATGGCTTTGAAAGGCGCCGGGGGCGAAGGCCGTTCCGCCGTCCCGGTATCGGCGGCCTCAGGGACGGATGTCAGGCGGGACGGGGGCGTTTATGTCCACGCGCCAGATCAGACGCTCGTCGGCGCTTTCGACGACGAGGGTGAAGACGAAAGGCGTCTGGCCGGGCGAAGACTGCTCGGCCAGCAGTTCGGCGGCGAAACGCACGCCTTCGCGGTAGGCGACGGCGTGCGAGACGGCCTCGTTCTCAAGCACGAGTTCCTTGTCCGATTGGGTGACGATATATCTGTAGAGCGCCATGACAGACATCTATACGACGGAACGTGAACATCGGATGATTGCGGGCCAGACGCCGACGCAGGGGCTGATCGCCAGGTTCGAACGGCGGGACAGGGTCAGTCCCGCCGAGCGGGCGGCGCTGGAAGAGATTCTTGATCCTCCCGTCCTGCATCGCGCGGGAGAACTGGTCATCCACGCCGGCGCCCGGCCTCAGGACTGCCGATGGCTGGTTTCGGGCCTCGCCGCGCGGATCAGCGGGTTTCAGAGCGGCGCCCGTTCCTTCACCCAGCTGAGCATAGCCGGCGATTTTCTCGACCTGCACAGCCTGGTCATGAAGCAGATGGACCACGGCGTCCTGGCCCTGACGGACTGCATCACGGCGGCCATGCCGCATGGCCGAATGATCGAGATGATCGAGGACCAGCCTCATCTCGGCCGGCTGTTCATGCTGGAGCTGGCGGTCGACGGAGCCATACAGCGCGAGTGGTTCCACCGCCTGGGACGACAGGACGCGCTCGGGCGGATGGCCCATCTTCTGTGCGAACTCGAGGCCCGCATGGCCTTGGCCGGCCTTGGCGACGGGGACGGCTTCGGCCTGGCCATGACCCAGGAAGACTTCTCCGACTGCCTGGGAATGTCGTCCGTTCATGTCAACCGCACCCTGGCCGAGTTGCGTCGCCGCAATCTTGCGACCTGGCGAGCCGGACGGGTCGAGATCCATGATCATGCCGGGCTCGTCGCCCTGGCCGCTTTCGATCCGACCTATCTCCGTCTCCACGCCGCGCCGGTCTAGCAGGCTGGTTCGGATCAGTCTGCCGGAGCGATCCGCAGGCGACCGCCGGGCTCGATGTCCCGTTGCAGATAGGCGGGGTCGAAATCGGCAAGTCGCACCAGCAGCGCCCAGTCCAGGACATGGGCGGATCGGCCGGCCAGGGTCACTGCGGACCTGAGGGCCTTGAGGGTCCGATTGACGTGAACCGAGGTCATGCCGGTGGCGTCGGCGATCTGGGTCTGGGTCAGCGGGAATTCGAACGACAGGGCCTGGATTTCGCGCGCGCCCTGGCGCGTCGCGGTTTCGCACAGAAGGTGGGCGATGCGGCTCGCGGCGTCCCGGCGGCCGATGTTCACCACCCATTGCGACAGGATGGCGGCGTCGACCATGCAGTCCCGCCAGAGGGCTTCGGCCAGGGCCGGATGGCGGGCCGCCGCCGATCGCAGGGCCTGGTGAGGGATCTTCAGAATCTTCGTGCGGGAAAGGGCCTGCAAGGCGGAGGTGGCGCGGGGCTCCACCACGGATTGCAGATTGGCCATGTCGCCGGGGACGTGAAGCGCCGTGATCTGCCGGTCTCCCCGGGCGTTCTGGCCGAAGCGTCCCAGCACGCCAGTGACGACCAGGCTGGCGAACTCCGTCATTTCGCCCAGGGCGACATGATCAATGTTCGCCTCCATTTCCGCCGGATAGGCCGGCAGGTCCAGCACGGCCTGCTGTTCGACCGGTGTCAGGTGCGAGCGCCGGTTGAGACGGTCCAGGAAGACCTGGAGGCCGGCGCGGTTCTGGTGGGGCAATCTGTCTCTCCGCCATGCAGCGGGAGCGAAGGCTCGCGGCCGGCGAGGCCTGCGGGCTCTTCTCGACGGTGAGAAGACCATGGTCCGCGCGAGACGCCGTCGCACTAACCTATGATAGAAGCCGCCCGAGGAAGACCGATGGAAAGGTCAGCCTCCCTGTCGCGGAGCCGCGAGGCCGATCTGTTCGGTCAACGGCAGGCTCAGGCTGAAGACGAGGCCGCCGGGCTCGAAGGCCAGACGGGTCTCGGCGCCCGTCTCATAGGGCAGGGTCTCCCTCAGGACCCTGAAGCCGAAGCCGCCCGGCTGTTCGCCGGACAGCGGGAGCGGGCCGTCTTCCTTCCAGTCCAGGATCAGAACCGCGCTGCGCGGTCCGTACTCGATGCTCCAGTCGACATGGATGCGGCCCGCGTCGCTTCTGAGCGCGCCGTGCTCCAGCGCATTGACCGCCAGTTCGTGAACGGCGAGCGAAAGCACTTGGGCCGCCCGGGGCAGCAACAGGAGGCCGGGTCCGCAGAGGCGGACCTGATCCCCCTCCCTGGCCGCATAGCGCAGCAGTTCTTCGGACAGCAGATCGTGGAGCCCCACCCCTCCCGACATATCCGCAGCAGCCTGGGCGCGGGCCAGGGCGTCGAGGCGATCCTGCAGGTGGGCGACGTAGGAGGGCAGGTCCCGTTCCGTCTCGGCCGTCATCCGGATGATGATGCGAAGCATGGCCAGGGTGCTGCGCATGCGATGTCTGAGCTCGCCCGGGGCGTCCCTCTGCTCGAGAAGGCGACGTAGTCGCCGGTTGTCGGCCTCCACCTCGGCCAGGCGGTCTGCTTCACCCTCTGTCATGCGCCGCTTCCCGGAGGTCGGATGGAATGGAAGCCGCTCCGCCCGTGTGCAGGTAGTCAGGATCGAAGAAGGACAGATCACGAAGTTCATCCAGATCATGAATGATGAGCCTGCGGTTGCGCAGGCTGACCAGTCCGCTGGCTCTCAGATCCTGGAGGGAGCGATTGACGTGCACGGCGGACAGGCCGAGCAGATCCGCCAATTCCGATTGGGTCAGGGGAAGATCGCATGTGGAGCCGTCGGCCAGCCCGACCAGCGACTGTCGAAGATGCAGTTCGCACAAGAGATGACCGAGACGTTCCGAAGCGGTGCGCCTGCCGAGGCTGACGGCGTGTTCCCGTTCGATCGCGATCGCCACAAGCAGGTCCCACCACAGGGCCTGCTCGATTCGGGAGCTGGCTCTCGCCGCCTTACGGATGGCCTCAGGGGCAATCTGGGCGAGGGTGACCTGGGTGACGGCGCCGATGGAGTGATCCGCGAAGTCCGGAAGGATGCCGAAGGGCTCGGCGAGATCTCCAGGCAGGAGGATGGACAGAATCTGGCGTTGGCCGTTCTCGAGATCCCTGTAGGTGCAGGCCCAGCCGTCGAGCACGAGCGTGAGGAACCGCGGGGTCGCGCCCTCGCGTATGATGTCTCCGCGCGCATGAACACGGCGCACGCCCTCGCTCAGCGCGCGCAACGACCTCTCGTCGTCTTCGTCGAGCCAGGCGCCGTGCCTGAGTTTTCGCACGAAGATGTCCAGGACGGATCTCCAGATGACGGCGAAATGATCTCGGGAAAGGCCGCTCGAAACCAGACGGTTCCCTCGGGACGACCTCGGCGGGTGGCGCGCCGACGTCGAACCAGTCCGCGGCCTCGGCTTCCGGACCCGAACCCGATCATGCGCCCGCCTCAGGAACATCCGGTTCGCCGAAGGCTTCCTCTCTGGGCCGAGGGAGAAGACGATGAGAGAACCTGCGCGCGAAGGAGATATGAGCCTCCCGAGGCCGCAGCCTGACCAGAACCCGCATCAGCGGGAGCCGGGGCCGGGCCGGTTCCGGTCCGGCAAGGAGGATGCGG
>JALAGW010000020.1 GCA_022712235.1 Brevundimonas sp.
GTGCCGAACGACACCTCGGGCACGCTGCGCTACGTCCGCGTCGAATACGCCGGCGTCCGCTTCACCGAGACCAACGAACTGAACGCCATCGCCTTCTGGGGCGTCGGTTCGGGCACGACGGTCGACTACGTCCAGGCCCACAACGGCGGCGACGACACGGTCGAGTTCTTCGGCGGTTCGGTCAACGCCAAGCACCTGGTGCTGACGGGCGCCGACGACGACAGCCTGGACTGGACCTTCGGTTGGAACGGCAAGGTCCAGCACGTGGTCATCGCCCAGAACCCGCTGCAGGCCGCCGGCGACGCCGGTTACGAAGCCGACAACAACGAACTGGGCTTCGACATCCTGCCGCGTTCGGCTCCGACCATCTCGAACGTGACCCTGGTGGGCAACACCACGGCCGGCGCCGGTCTGCGCCTGCGCCGCGGCACCGCCGGCAAGCTCTACAACCACGTCGTCTCGGGCAACTTCCAGCGCGGCCTGCGCATCGATGACGCCGCCACCTACGCCCAGGCGGACGCCGACGCCCTGTCGCTGCGCTCCTTCTACATCTCGACGGCGACGCCCTTCCACAGCACCCAGGCCCAGGCCGTCTTCACCAAGGACGCCAACAACCGCACGGGGACCTCGACCCTGTCGTCCTACGTCTCGGGCGGCAAGGCCTACATCAACGGCGTCAACGAGAACGCCGGGGTTTCGGTCGATCCGCGCACGGTCGACGCCTTCTTCGACGCCGCCCCCTATGTCGGCGCGGTCCGTGACTCGGCTTCCAACTGGACGCTGAACTGGACCCGCTGGCTGAACGACTAAGGGTCCCACGACCCTGAGCGGCGGGCGGCTGAAAGGCCGTCCGCCGTCTCGCCTTTTTCCTCCTTCTCTCCGGCGCTCGCACCGAAGGACTTCTTGAGAAGACGCCTACCCGCACGATCGGCCTCGCCGGCCTGCTCGCCAGCACCGTCCTGACCGCTCCGGCTCTTGCCTGGGCCCAGGACGCCGCACCGTCGGCCCCGACGCCGCAGGACCCTGAAGCCGTCTCGACGGTCGAGGACATCGTCGTGCGCGGCCGCTTCGTGCCGGACGTGAAGCGCGAGACTTCGGCGGTCGCCAACATCCTGACCGAGGAAGACATCAAGCGCTCGGGCGACTCGGAGATCGGCGAGGCCCTGGCCCGCGTCACCGGCCTGTCCATCGTCGGCGACGGCTATGTCTACGTGCGCGGCCTCGGCGATCGCTACTCCAGCATCGTCCTGGACGGTTCGACCCTGCCCAGCCCCGAGCCGCTGAAGCGGGTGGTGCCGCTGGACCTGTTCCCGACCTCTCTGGTGTCGAACGCCCAGATCCAGAAGACCTATTCGGCCCAGTATCCGGGGGAGTTCGGCGGCGGTCTGATCGCCCTGTCGACGCGCGCCATCCCCAATGAACGCTTCCTCTCCTTCGGCGCCTCAATCAGCGCCGAGACGGAATCGACCGGCAAGGAAGGCCTCTACTGGGACGCCGGCGGCAAGCTGTCGAACATCGGCATCGCCGACAACAGCCTGAACCTGCCGAACTTCATCAAGATCGACCCGTCGCTGAAGTCCTTCGCCAACAATCCGGCCATGCTGCAGGCGGCGGGCCGTTCGCTGCGCAACATCTGGTCGATCGACGGCGACAAGAACCTGCCGGACTTCGGCTTCAACCTGTCGGGCGCCGAGATCATCGACCTGTCGAACGGCATCCGTCTGGGCGGCTTCGTCGCGGTCGACTATGATTATCAGGTCCGCAACCGCGAGGGCGTGCGCAACTCCTTCGAGGTCAACGGCGGCGTCAACGACCAGATCAGCCCCGGAGCCTGCGACAGCGCCGGCGGCCTGTCGAACGCGACGGGATGCGGTTTCCAGCGCACCGAACAGGAATACGCCCTCAACGCCCTGGGCGCCTTCGGCATCGAGTTCAACGAGAACCATGAGCTGAAGCTCACGACCCTGCTGCTGCGCAAGACGCGCCAGCAGGCCTTGATCGAGCGGGGCCTGTTCTCGGCCGACCCCGGCCTGATCCGCAGCTTCCAGCGCCTGAACTGGATCGAGCAGCAGATGAACTCGAACCAGCTGTCGGGTCGTCACGTCTTCATGCTGCCGATGGCGCTGGACCGGCTGCAGGTCGACTGGCGCGCGGCCTATTCGACCGCCTCGCGCGACACGCCCTATCGCCGCGAATATTCCTATCGTCTGGAGCCGGACAACGTCTTCCGCATGACGCCGGGGTCGGATTCCAACCGCACCTTCTTCAGCGCCCTGGAGGACGAGAACACCGAGTTTGGTCTCGACTTCACCCTGAACGGCATGATCGCTGATCGCGAGATCACCCTGAAGGCCGGCGGCCTGCATCAGGAGCGCGAGCGCGACTTCGCCAGCCGTCGCTACTCCTTCCAGCCGGCGGCGGGCGTGATCATCTCGCCCGAGCTGCGCAGCTTTGTGCCGGAGATCATCTTCAGCCCGGACAATATCGGCGGCGACGCCGGCTATACCCTGCGCGACATCACCGATCCGTCGGACTTCTTCGACGCGACCATGGAGATCAACGCGGCCTATGTCTCGGCCGAGGTCGAGGTCATCAGGGATCTGCGCGTCACCGCCGGCGTCCGCTACGAAGACTCCGAGCAGCAGGTGAACAGCTTCATCCCTCTGGGCGAGACCGGCGCGGGCGACCCCATCAAAGCGAACCTGGCCCAGGACTTCTGGCTGCCCACGGCGACGGCGACCTGGGAGTTCGCCGACAACATGCAGCTGCGCTTCGGCTACGCGAAGACGATCAACCGTCCCGACCTGCGCGAACTGTCCAACGCCCTCTTCCTGGACGACGACTCCAACACCCTGGAGCGCGGCAATCCGAACCTGAAGATCGCCGAGATCCAGAACTACGACCTGCGTTGGGAGTGGTATTTCGGCCAGCGTCAGTCGGCCACCATCGGCCTGTTCTACAAGTCCTTCGACAACCCGATCGAGCGCACCTATCAGCCGATCGGCGAGGGCTTCGGCCGTTCGTTCCAGAACGCGCAGGAAGCCACGCTGAAGGGCGTCGAGGCCGAGATCGACTACACCCTGCCGATGGATGTCTGGGCGCCGAACCTGACCTGGTTCCAGGACAACGAGGTCTTCGTCGTCGCCAACGTCACCTGGTCGGATTCCGAAGTGACCGACGCGGCCTATACCCGCGCCCTCCAGGGGCAGTCCGAATGGCTGGGCAACCTGCAGTTCGGTTTCGAGAACCCCACGGCTCGCCGCCGCGCCACCCTGCTGGTCAACTATCAGGGCGAGCGGATTTCGGACGCCGGGATCATCACCGGCTCGACCCGCCTGCCGGACGTGGTCGAGACCCCGCCGATCCTGCTGGACCTGGTCGCCAGCCAGACCTTCACCGTCGGCGGTCGCGACTATGACGTCGGCGCCAAGATCGAGAACATCCTGGGCGAGGAATACGAGCGCAGCCAGTCCTTCGCCAACGGCGGCAAGGGCGTGGTCGAGGGCTACAAGCTGGGCACCACCTTCTCGCTCAGCCTGTCCACGACCTTCTGATCCGCATACGGCGGCGTTGTCACGACAACGTCTCAAGGCCGTCATCGTGACGTGAGGCTTCGACCCCGGCTGCTGGAGTAAGCAGCCGGGGTTCCCGTTTTCGGGGGTGTTCGGAGCGTCGGGCGTGATCGCACGGGTCGGGGAATGGGGGCGTCAGGCGCGCACGGCGATAGCCGCGCGGCCGGGGCGGATTCGCGCGGGCGTCGAGATCGCTCTGGTCGCCCTTCTGGCGGTGCAGGCCGGGCGTCTGGCCTGGATCTTCGTCGCGCCGGAACCCCAAACCACGGTCGCGAGCCGCGCCGAGGCCGCCCCCGTGGACGCCTCTATCTTCCAGCGTTTCGACGCCTTTTTCCGCACCGGCGACAAGAGCAGCCTGGCCGAGGCGGCGGGCGCCGACAGCGACGCCTTGCGCCTGTTCGGGGTGCGCGCGGGCGGAACGGACGGCGGTTCGGCCATCATCGGCCTGCCCGACGGACGCCAGGTTTCTGTCGGCGTGGGCGAGACCATTTCCGAGGGCCTGCCCCTGGCCTCGGTCGGCGAGGACTTCGTCACCGTGTCGCGCGGCGGATCGGTCAGTCGGCTGGTCTTCACCGAGACGCCCGCAGGCGCGGCCACGCCGCCCCCGCCGCCCGCGACCGCACAGGTCATGACCCCGACCGGCGGCGCGCCCGCTCCGGTTCCGGCGACGGCCCCCGCCGCCGCGCCCGCCGGGCCGGTGGTCGACCCGCAACGGCTGATGGCCCAGGCCTCCTTGCGTCCGCGGATGGACGGGCTTCGCGTCAAGGGCTTCACCCTGGCCGCGCGCGGCGACGGGGCGGCGCTGAGAGCGGCGGGCCTGCAGTCGGGCGACGTCATCCTGGCCGTCAACGGGGCCGAACTGAACAGTCTGGAACGCCTGTCCGAACTGGGCGGCGAGCTTTCCGGCAGCAGCGCCGCCGAGATCCGCTTCGAGCGGAACGGCCGGGTGCAGACCACCACCATAAGGACCGGCCAGTGATGCGCCTTCACCGCTCTTTCGCCGCCGTCGCCCTGTCGGCCCTGATCGCCGCCCAAGGCGTCCTGACGGCCGCGCCCGCCTTCGCGCAAGAGGGCGCGCGCCAGACCCTGAACGTCCAGGGCGCCGACATCCGCGCCTTCATCCAGGACGTGGCCCGGACCACGGGCCGCACCTTCATCGTCGACCCCGCCGTGACCGGAAACGTCACCGTGACCAGTCAGCGGGCGCTGAGCCGCACCGAGCTGTTCGAGGTCTTCCTGTCCACCCTGCGCGCCAATGGACTGGTGGTGACGCCGACCAGTTCCGGCGCCTATCGCATCAGCCCGGCCCAGGGCGCGGCCCAGGGACCGGCCACGGTCGGGTCCGAACGCTTCTCGACCCAGGTCTTCCAGCTGCGCAATATCGACGCCGCCTCGGCCGCAGAGACCATCCGGCCTCTGGTCGGGGCGCAGGGTCAGGTGCTGGCCAACCCCAGCGGCAACAGCGTGGTCGTGGCCGACTTCGCCGACAATCTGAGCCGCATCCGCAGCCTGATCCAGCGCATCGACGTGGACCGGGCCTCGTTCGACGTGGTGACGCTGGAGAACTCCTCCGCCGCCGAGATCGCGGGGGTTCTGGCCCAGGTTCTGGCCCCGCCCGGCGGTCAGCCGGGGCAGGGGATGGTGGCAGTGACGCCGGTTGCCAGCTCCAACTCCGTCATCCTGCGCGGCGACCCCGCCGCCGTGGCGCGGGTGCGGCCTCTGGTCGAGGACCTGGACCGTCGCGCCCGCTCGGCGGACGACGTCAAGGTCGTCTTCCTGCAACACGCCAACGCCGAGCAGTTGCTGCCCGTACTGCAGCAGATCGTCGGCCAGCCGGTCACGGCGGCCAGCGCCACAGCGACCCCGACCGCCGCGCGCGGAACCGGCGAAGTCGCCCCGACGCCGCAAGTCTCCGCTCCGGCCGCGCCGGCGCCGGGCCAGAAGGCCAGCATCGCCCGCTTCCCCGGCGCCAACGCCCTGGTCATTTCGGCTTCGGCGGATACGCAACGGATGCTGGCCGAGGTCATCCGCCAGCTGGACAGCCGCCGTCAGCAGGTGCTCATCGAGGCTATCGTGGTCGAACTGGGCGACACCGCCGTGCGCGAGCTAGGGGTGCAGTGGCTGCTGGCTGGATCGGACGGCACGCCCATCGGCCTGACCAACTATTCCGACCGCGCCGCCCCTCTGGTCCCCATCGCGGGCGGGGCCGCCGCGGGTCAACTGGACAAGGACGACCCCCTGCGCAAGCAGCTACA
>JALAGW010000229.1 GCA_022712235.1 Brevundimonas sp.
CACGGTTTCGCCGGCCGCCAGGGCGACGTCGACGATGGATTGACCGCGTTGCAGCGACTGCTTCACCGCGTCCTGGGCGCCCATTTCCGCGCGCTGAGCCGTGGCGATGGCGAAGATGGCGCCATTGTCCTTGGCCGACGAGATTTTCAGACCCGTATTGACCCGGTTCTGCGTGACGTTCAGGTCCCGGCTTGTCTGGTTCAGGTTCTGCAGAGCCACCAGGGCGCCTGCATTGGTGTTGATGCTGTTAGCCATAAGAGTAGTCCTTTGTCTTCGACATTTCCGACGCCGTTTTGGCTGCCGGGAGCTTTCGCTCATTTACTGGAGGTGATCAGACGACGGCCTAGGCCGCGCCTTCGTGTCGGTCGTTTCCTTAGCCGCGGAACAAGCCCAGCAGGATCGAACCCGACTGGTTTGCGATGCCCAGCGCCTGAACGCCGAGTTGTTGCTTGGTTTGCAGGGCGGTCAGCTTGGCGCTTTCCTTGGCCAGGTCGGCGTCCACCAGATTGCCGATCCCGACTTCCAGCGAGTCCTGCATCTTGCTGGTGAAGGTCAGCTGACGGTCCAGGGACTTCGACTTGGTGCCCAGGTCCGCAAGAACCGAGGAGAAGTTGGCGATGGCGCGCTCGACGTTGGCGGCGGTGCGATCAGGCAGGTTGTCCAGATCAAAAGCGGCTGCGACCGGGGTGGTGGTCGCCGCGCCCTGGGTGGGATCAATCAGACCACCGGCCACATAGGCGCCCGAAGCCGCAGCAACGGTGGATTTCAGCGTGAACTTGCCGCCGGAGGTATTGGTCGTCACCTCGATCGCAGCGGCGTTCGCTGCATACAGGTTGACCCCGTCGAACTTGGCGTCGGCCAGCGAGGTCTTGATTTCAGCCACCAGGGCGGAAAAATCGGCGTTGAGCTTGTTGGCGGTGTCGCTGCCGGTCGGCGCGTCCTGAATGGCGACGGCCAGGCTCTTCAGCTCATTCATGGCGTTGGTGACGGTTTCGCCGGCCGCCAGGGCGACATCGACAATGGACTGACCGCGCTGCAGCGACTGCTTTACAGCGTCCTGGGCGCCCATCTCGGCGCGCTGCGCGGTGGCGATGGCGAAGATCGCGCCATTGTCCTTGGCCGAAGAAATCTTCAGGCCTGTGTTCACGCGGTTTTGCGTGACGTTGAGGTCACGGCTGGTCGCGTTGAGATTTTGCAGGGCGACAAGAGCCCCGGCATTCGTATTGATGCTGTTAGCCATTTTGGCTGTCCTTGTGTCTTCGACATGTCCGACGCCATTTTGGCTGCCGGGAGCTTTCTGCTCGGGAAGATCAGGAGCAAGGACAGGGCCACGACGACGGCGTTATGCCGATTTCCAACCCACTGATTTTTATATGTTAGATTTGGTAAACCACGTTCCAGACCGGGCAAATTTTGCCGACCGACTCCGAAACCGGCAAAATCTGCCGACCGCCCGGCAAGAAATGCTGCCTCAGGACGCCGACGTCCCTCGCCGTCCCCGTTTCTGCGCCTCAATCCAGCGGTCCTGCATCGCCCGTTCGGCCATCAGAGCCTCGACCGCCAGCCTGCGCGCGCTGTCGCAGGCGACGATCTGGGCCCCGCGCGCCATATAGGCGGCCTCCAGATCCGCCAGACTGGGCGCATTCGGCAGGACCGCGAGGGCGCAAGGCCGCCTCGCCGCCTCAGCCAGGACCAGCCGCGGCGGCGCAACCGTCGAGATCGGGGGCGAGCCAGCACAGTTCGCGGTCATGAGCCCGCAGGCGATCAGCCCGCACGAGGTCCAAAGGGTCGTTCGCATCCGGGGCGCTCCTCGCCTGGGTGACAGCCGCGACGGTCGCCCGCTCCACGGCCAGAATCTGTCGGTGGCGGCTTTCGACTTGGACCGCCTGCTGGACCCGTCCCGCCGCTTCCAGGCGCCGCGCCTCGCCGTCGCTCTCGGCCTGGATCGCCCGCGCCTCGACGGTCTCCAATCGCCTCTGCTGCAGGTCGAACGGGTCCCATCTCAGCCCGACCCCGCGCCCAGCGAAAGTCACAACCAGGACCCCCGCTCCGATCACGGCCAACCAACCCAGCGGCGTCAGGGTCCTCGCCAGATCTCGAGCCGTCATGGATAGACCCTCCGATCCAGTTCGAAATGCGGGCCGTCTCTCAGACGGGTCCAATCCCCGCCCCAGGTCAGCGAGATGCCCAGATCGCGCGCCGCCGTCTTGAAGGCCTCAGCGATGCGGCCATACAGCGGCCAGTCCCATCGCACCTGACCATCGACCAAGGCGGCCACATCGACCGCATGGCCGGTCAGGTGGCGCGATTTGAGGGTCCGGCTGGCCCCCGCCTTCACCAGCGAGGCCTGGCGGACGGGGTTGCGCAGACCCTCCGTGATCATGAAGTCCACCTCGGTCCGAAGGATCGCCGCCTCGACCACCGCGATCAGGTCCGGATGGACGCCGCGCATTCGGGTGCGCGAGCGTTGCGACAGACGATAGGTCAAGGCCGACCTCCCGCCGCCAGACGCAGGCGAAGATTGGCCAGCATGGCGATCATCTGCTGGGCCGTGGGCGCCACCAGATAGAGGACCAGCATCAGGGCGATCAGCCCCATCAGCCCCTCGGCCACGCGCGGCAGGTCGGCGGGCGCCGTCCGCCCCACAGCCCGCGCCAGCAAGCACCACAACCCTGTGCTGGCGACGAAGACATAGAGCCTGCGCCACAGCCAGCGCCCCTCGGCCAGCCCCGTTTCACTCCGGTTGCTCTCGTTCATCCTTCATCCTCCTGATCGCGGGGCGCGGCGGGCCTGCGCCAGTCGCTGCCCAGGTGGTCGAAACAGTCGTCGGGCGTCAGGCGCTCGGGCGCGGCCCAGACCTCCTCGTCCAGCAACTCGGCCTCCAGGATGCGGTCGAAGTATCGCGTCATGGCGCTCACCCGACCGCCGTCAGCCAGACGACGCCCGCGCCGCCGGCGCCGCCGGTGCCTGGCGTCGTGATCGCCGCTCCGCCCCCGCCGCCGCCCGCGCCATAGAGACCCCCGTCCGCGCCGGACCGACCGGTGGCCGAGGCCACGCCGCCGCCTCCTC
>JALAGW010000230.1 GCA_022712235.1 Brevundimonas sp.
ATCACTATTGTCCGCGAAGCCCCGGTGCAGGGGCACGGCCTCCTCATGGGCCGCCACCTGCTGGTCGATATAGACCTTGTCGAAGTCGTTCACGCCGGCGGAGCGAAGATTGTCGAGGAGGCCCTTGCGGCGCTGGTCCAGCTCTGTGGGGAGAACGATGTCCGGCGCCGCCGTCGCGACCGCCGTCTTCAAGGCCGTGCCGGCGGCCGTGTGATCAGTCTTGATCATTCTGGCCAGGGCCTTGACGTCAGCTCGCTTTGCGCGCTCGAGAGCGATGTCCGCCGCCTGGATTTCATACATGTCGCCCATGGCCGCGGACGGCGCATAGGCGCTCGCCAGGTTAGCCCCCATGGTGGCGGCGGACGTCTGTCCGACAGGGGCGGACACGGCGTCCTGGGCCTTGTCGACCGCTTTCTCCCCGCCCTGCGGGCTGCAGGCGGCGACCAGAGCGGCGAAGGCGACGAGGGTCATGGCGCGGCGCATGATGGTGATCTCCTGAATGTGTGATCCTCAAGCGCCTCGCAGGCGATCCGGTTTCCTCCTCAGGGCGGCCGGCCGCTCTCACTCCCGCCCCGCCGCCATGGGAGCCTGTGTCGGGAAGACGACACACGAACCTGATTGAAGCTGGAGCCGCTCAGCGCTCCACGCCTTCTCGGCCTTGTGTCGGGTAGCCGCCATCCACGAACGGTTTGGCGCGCGGCGCGTAGAGCCTTTCGATGGCGACCTATGATTACACGCTTCGAGGGCCGGAGCCCGATATGGTCCTCCAGGGCGTATCCGCGACAGACGCGGACGCGCGCCGTGAGGCCATCATGTTCTTGTCGGAGATGATGCGGGAGCAGCCCATTCGGGACGGCGGAGCCTTCGCACTCGAGCTCGTGGTCAGCCGCTCCGGGATAGAAATCTGTCGAGTGGAAGCCTCGGTTTCCTGACCTCGCACTCATCCGCCCCATCGCGGCGGTTTCGGGAGGAAGGCGGCCGGTTACGCGAAAGGGGGGCAATCACGAAGCCGACCGCCTGCAGACTCCTCCCAGGGAGAGTGCAAAGACCTAACGTCCTTCTCCTCCCCTCAGATCCCTATGTCTGGAAGACGACATAGCGCCCCCTCAGGCAGGGACGCCCAGGCTCACGCCCGATCCTAGCCCTGGCCCGCCGCCCCCAGCCTCTTCATGTCAGGAAGCAGGGCGGTGATCAGGCCCAGAAGCGGCAGTACGGCGCAAAGCTTGTAGACCCAGACGATGCCGTTGGCGTCCGCGAGCAGGCCGAGGCCTGCCGCGCCGATGCCGCCGATGCCGAACATGAGACCGAACATCAGGCCTGACACCAGGCCGACGCGGCCGGGGACGAGCTCCTGCGCATAGACGACCAGGGCCGCGAAGGCTGAGGACATGATGAAGCCGATGGCGATCGAGAGGACGGTCGTCCACCCCAGATCGACGTAGGGCAGCAGCAGGGCGAAGGGCGCGGCCCCGAGGAAGGAGAGCCAGATCACGGCCTTTCGGCCGATCCGGTCGCCGATCGGGCCGCCGGCGAAGGTTCCTGCCGCCACGGCCGCCAGGAAGGCGAACAGGTGGTACTGGGAATCCTGAACCGAGAGGGCGAACCGCTCGATGAGGTAGAAGGTGAAGTAGTTGGTGAAGGCGCCGATGTAGATGAATTTGGCGAACATCAGCACGGCGATGACCGCCAGGGCGCTGATGATCCGGCCCCGGCTCAGGTGGGGACCTTCGCTCACGGTCCTGGCCGCGACCATGGCGTGAGGGTTGCGGATACGCCAGCGCGTCACGCCAAAGAGCACCCAGATCGCCGTCACCGCAGCGACCGCCAGCCATCCCACAGCGGTAAGGCCCAGGGGCAGGATGATCAGCGAGGCCACCAGAGGCCCGATGGCCGACCCGGTGTTGCCGCCGACCTGGAAGGTCGACTGGGCCGTGCCGAACCGTCCGCCGGAGGCGAGACGGGCCACGCGCGAGGCTTCCGGGTGGAAGGTGGCGGACCCCACCCCGATCACCGCCGAAGCCAAAAGGAGCATGGCGAAGCTGCCGGCGGTCGCCAGCAGGCCGATCCCGATCAGGGTGGCGAACATCCCGCAGGGCAGCAGATAGGGCTTGGGATGCTTGTCGGTATAGAAGCCGATCCAGGGCTGAAGCAGCGACGCCGTGAACTGGTAAACCAGGGCGACAAGGCCGATCTGGGTGAAGCTCAGGGCGAACTTCGTCTTCAGCATCGGATAGATGGCCGGCAGGACAGCCTGGATGAGGTCGTTGAGGAGGTGGGCGAAGGCCACGGCGCCGACGATCCCGATCAGAAAACGCGGCGAGGTCGCCATATTGGGGACCGGTTGGGCGTCTGTCAGGTCTGTCGGAATGGTCATCGGCGCGCTCGATACAATCGGACCGACGCCCCGCGTCAGCCCCTTCATGGACCGCTATAGCAAGTTGACCTGCATCCCACTTCGATAGACGAGACATTCAGTTCTGAGTCTGGGACAATCCATCCATGGTGCTCCAACGCGATGACATGGACGAAGTCCCCAGAGCCGTCGTGGCTTTGGGCCGACTATACCCGCCCGCCTTCGAGCTGGGCGAGCACCGCCATCGCCGGGCCCAGTTTCTCTACGCCGCCAGCGGCGTCATGGTGGTCAGCACGCCTCACGGAGCCTGGGTGGCGCCTCCGGAACGCGGCGTCTGGATACCTGGCGAGACGCCCCACGCCGTGAAGATGGTCGGTTCCGTGCAAACCCGCAGCGTCCTGATCGAGGCCGGCGAATGCGCGGCCAGATCCAGGACCTGCGAAGTCGTCGCCGTCTCGCCGCTGCTGCGCCAGCTTCTTCTGGAAGCCTTCGACGTACCCACCGAATACGACCTTGCGGGGCGCGACGGTCTCGTGATGAGCCTGCTGTTGAACGAGATCGACAAGGCGCCTCCAGCGGGCTTCGCCGTCCCCTTCCCGTCTCACGCCGCCCTGGCCGAGCTCTGCCAGGCCTTTCTGAACAGGCCCCAGGCAAACGCCACCATCGACGGCTTCGCCGACCGCCTCGCCATGAATCGGCGCCGCTTCACGCGTCTGTTCCGACAGGAGACGGGACTGAGCTTCGGAGAATGGAGGCAGAGGGCATGTCTCGCCGTCGCCTTGCCCCGGCTCGCGGCGGGCGAAGCCGTCACAACCATCGCGCTTGACCTCGGCTACGAGGGAGCCGGCAACTTCTCGACCATGTTCAAGCGCCAGGTGGGGGTCGCCCCGAGCCTCTATCTCCCCCATTCCGGCCCCAGTGTTCGGACCGGACATGCGGCCCCCCAATCCCGAGCCCGTGGAAAGCTCGCCGAGGCGGACGCCTAGTTCAGCAGAGACGTCACGGCCGTCCGGTCCGCAGGGCTCAAATCCATCCGGGATGCGGCGCTGAAGCTTCCTCGCGCCGCTTCAGTCTGTCCCGCCGCCTGCGCCCGGCCCAGCGCCAGATGCAGCGCGCCCCAGTTGGGCGCCAGCCTTACAGCCTCGCGATATTTCCTGGCCGCCTCTGAAGGCTTGTTCTGCATCATCAGGGCGTCCCCCCAGAACTTGCGCGGCTCAGCCCAGTTTGGCCCCTTCTCGACTGCAAGCCGCGCCTGGAGGATGGCCCGAGCCGGATCGCGCCGCACGAGATAAGCCTCGGCCCAGTCGGCGTGCGCCGTGGGAAGAGAGGGCGTGATCCGCACGCTCTCGCGCAACCAGTGATCCGCCGCGCGGCCATTGCCGGCATAGGCCTCGACCAGTCCACGCGCGCGAACGCAGGGCGCGCAGTCCAGCTTGGTCGGTATGATCGCCGCCCGGGCTTCGTCGATCTGACCGAGCCGGGCGTGGGCCGCCGCCAGGACCGCGCGGTTGCCGGCGCTCAGATCGGCCTGGGCAGGGCCCCGCTGAAACGCGGAGCTCGCCGCAAGAACTCGAGCGACATGATCGCGCGCCGCCGCCCAGTCCCCGACCGACATCGCGAATTGCGACTGGTATTCGAACTCCGGTCCAAACTGCATCTGAAGCTTGGCCATAGCTTCCGGCGCCAACAGGCCATGCTCCTGCAGCACTCGTCGTGCGGCCGGCAGGTCATGAGCCGCAGCATAGGCCACGGCCGCCGCGACCGGAGCGCTCGCCGTCCCCTGCGACCAGGGCGAGAGGCCAATGCCCTTCTCGGCGCGTTGGGACGCCTGACGCGTGTCGCCGACAATCCCCGCCCGGATCAGATGGGCCTGATTGAGCATGTCCTCCGCCCAACCCGACTGGAGCTCACGGCGAGCGTCGGCGGCGTGAGCCACAAAGTCCCCGAGGGTCGTATAGCCCTGTTCCTCGCGTCCGTCGGCGCCAAGGGACATCGCCAGGTTGAACATCGCCGGCGTGAATCTCGGGTTCAATCTCAACGCGGCCTGCAGATTGCGGTGCCGTTCCGCAGAGGTCTCCGCGAGATTGGACAGGCCGTAATAGCCCCACAGCCGCTCATCCTTGTCCGAGCCGGCGACCAGAGCCTGAAACACCGCCTTGGCTTCGTCGTTGCGGTTCTGCTGCACCAGCCAGACCGCATACCGAAAAGGCTGGGTCTCGGCATAGATGGCCTCAGCCCCTTGCTGCAGCAACGCATCCAGGTTCGCCTCGGCGCCCTCCCCCCTCGTGGCGGGGTTCGTGCCCACGCGCGTCGTCACCGCCAGCCGACCGTCCGTCAGCCGGAACACCTCGCCTGACAGCCGCGTCTGATCGCCCAGCCAGGCGCGCAGATAGCGACGAACCTCTCCGATCGACACGCCGGTGTTGGGGATTTCGATCTCGATGTCGCCGCCCCAATCATTGGCGTAGGTCGAGGCCGCCCGCGTGGATTCAGTCTGCGCCTGCATGCGGGAGAGCTTGTCGAGCATCTGGGCCGCCAACACCGGCCCGCTCAGCCCGCGCTCCACCAGATCGGGCGGTGCGGCGAACGGCTCGACCACCACCCCCTTGGCCTGCGAGGCGTCCCAAACCAGCAGGCATGCCCCCGCCAGGACGCAAACGCCAAGCGCCGTGATGATGAAGTCGCGCCACCGCTGGCGGCCCAGTTGCGCAGTCTGCGCCTCGATCAGTCGCTCATTCTTCTGCAGAACCCGCCGCGCCGGACTCTCGAGGTCTGGATCGTGACGCCCCGTTTCCAAAGCGATGTCGATGGGGTTTGTCGTTGGTGGAACACCTGCGGCCGGCGCCTTCGGTAGTTCACCCGCCTTGCTGTCCCCGCCTCGTGCGACCTTCATGTCCATGCCCCCCGACACTCACAAGTAACGTCACTATCGGAGCTATTGACTGACGTGTCGAGGAAGGCCCGTGTCAGCGCTCCCCCCAGCCTCAGCCTCAATCGTTCGTCTAGCCACGTCGGAGGGCGCACGTCCGGAGCAAGGCGCCGGATCGTATTGGAGAGATCGTCGGCCACCTGAGGTGTGCGCCGCCGGACCCAATCGTAACGAAACGCCGCACCCGCCAGGTCGAGAGAAGGCCTCTTGGATGATCACGACGAACCAAGGATGCGGATGCTTTGTCGTGCACCCGACGATCTGCCCCATCTCGACATATGTGCGCCTGTCAGCCCAGATTGACGTCCGCGACGCCGCCAGCATCAGGCGTGCTCTTGGTCAGGTTCGCCTTGAGTATCTGGTAGCCGAAGCCGAGCATGCCCGTGTCCGAAACCCAGACCCGCCCATCATCGGCATCAAAGCGTATGAGGGTCAGATGAGGATCGGCCTTTCCATCGGGATACCAGGCCGCAACGACCGGGTTCCAGAAGCGGTCGATGCGCTCGCGATCCAGATCGATCGCCAGCCTCCCGTGAATACAGGCCTGAAGCTTCTCGTCCTTGGCCTGGTAGCAGAACATTCCCATCTGACCGCCGGCGGCGACGTCTCGAGCGAAGTCCGTGTCGTTGCGCGTGAAAAACCAGATCGTTCCGGTTTCAGGCTCGCCAAATCCCGTCATCGGCTGGTGATGATAACCTGGTCGGTCGATCCCGAGCATGCCCGTGTTGGAGTGCTTGAGGCTTTTCCAAAACGCCGTCTCCGCCTCGGCTGGAGTCAGATGATCACTCATGAAACGTCTCCTTTTGTCAGCGATCAACCGATCGGCCGGAAACAGGTTCCTGAGCACATAAGGCGGCATAGCGGCCTCTACCCGGCGCTGCGGATAGCCATCAAACGCTTTCAAGGCACAGCCAAGGCGCAGATAAGATCGTGAGGTCCGACGATACACCTCGGCCTTACTTCAGGTGTCGTCCCCTGTGGACGCAGGCGCCCCGTCGTCGTCACCTTCATCGCGACTGGGCGTGACTGGCTTGCGCCTGCTCCGTCTTATGGCGACGACGGCGATAGCGGTGAACACAACACCAAGACCGAAGAGAACGAAGTTCATCGGTCATCTCCAGAACGAAACGGGAGTTGGATGAGCATCCTCCCCCGTTTGCGAGTGAGTGGACTTGCGAGCCTGATCGGCAGGAATACGGTCCGTCATTAGGGATGAGCGTCGATCGTCATCCTGACGTTCCGAACTGAGCGGATGGATGCCCGTATGCGTCCCGGAACCAGCGACGACCGCCTGACGTGTGCCGTTCTCATCCCAACGCAACAATACCTTGGGCGAGGACGCCAAGGCTTACCAGAGTGAAGATGGCGGTGGCGCAAA
>JALAGW010000021.1 GCA_022712235.1 Brevundimonas sp.
ACACGAAAGCGATCGGTTTCGATGCGCTGCTCGCTGAAGCCCTGCCCCCGCGCCGACTGCTGCGGGCCATAGGGGGCCAGGCTGGCGCAGGCGCCCAGCGCCAGGGCGGAGGCGGCGATCAGGCCGAAGGTCAGACGTTTCATGCCAGTTCTCCCTGCCCGAATAGCGTCGGGCCTTCCGAGATGTTCCGCCGTGAAGCTGAACAGGCGCTGAACCGGCGATGCTCCCCCGCTACGCAGGGCAGGATTGTTCAGAGCCCCGCCGCCGCCTGCAACGCCACGAAGTCCTCGGGCGGGGCCGCTTCCAGCGTCACGCGTTCGCCGCCTTCTGGGAGCGGGAAGGACAGCCTGGCGGCATGCAGCATCAGACGCGAAGCGCCGCGCCCGGCAAAGGTCAGAGCCCCGCCATAGCGCACGTCGCCGACCAGCGGCCGGCCGATCGAGGCCATGTGGACCCTGAGCTGGTGCATCCGCCCCGTCTCGGGGGACAGCTCGACCAGAGCCCCGTCCTCGCTGGCGGCCAGGGTGCGATAGCCGCTGATGGCCCCTTGCGCGCCTGGCGCATCAAACTCGACCACCCGCATATAGGATTCACGCCCAATCTCCTCGCGACGCAGGGCGGCGGTGATCCGGCCCGACTTCGGCTCGGGGGCGGCGGAGATCAGGGCCAGATAAGTCTTCTGGAACCGGCGCATCTGCATGGCCTTGCCCAGGAAGCCCGCCGCCGGCTTGGTCTTGGCCGCCAGGATGACGCCCGAGGTGTCGCGGTCCAGCCGGTGCACCAGCTCAGGCCGCTTGCCGTTCGAGCGCGCGAAGGCCCACAGCAGATCGTCCAGGGTATGGGCCTGAATGCGACCGCCCTGGCTCGACAAGCCCGAGGGTTTGTTGAAGGCGATGACGTGCGCGTCCTCGTGGATGACCCACGAACGGACGGCGGCGATGTCTTCTTCGGTCAGGGAAACAGGCTGGCGGGTTTTCACCCGCCGAGCCTTTAGCGGAGGACGCCCTTCTTCGCCATGGCCGAGGCATGCCGAAGCAGCGAAACAGCCATGGCCAGTTGTGGCCTAGCGGATGATCGCCTTGCCGCGCGCCCATCGGGAATAGGCGATCTGACCTATGAAGATGAGGATGACCAGCAATCCGAAGCCCACGCCGGCGGCGCCCATGACCTCGCGGCCATTGCTGAGAAAATGAACATAGACGCTGTCCGCCAGCATGGCGATCAGGCCGGCGATAAAGGCGTTGAACGCCAGCCTGCGACGAAACAGCAACAGCAGGGCCCCAAGCAAACCGCACCAGACCGCAGCGCCGAACGCGACATCGGTCCAGACCGGCGCGGCGCGCAGATAGGCCGCCTCCGCCGCCGTCAGCGCATCCCAATAGGCCGGAGCCCCCGTCACTTGCTGATACCATTGCCAGACGCCGGTCGCGTTCCACAACAGCGACAGTCCGCCCACCAGCCACAGATGCCAGGGCGTCGCCGCCCGGCGTGCAATATCAGTCATCTTTCCCTCCCCAGGTTGCCGACGAAAGGCAGGCTACCCCCGAACGGCCATGCTTAACAATGAATGGTGATAAGGCAGCGACTTTCCTCCCATTTCATGGGGAGGGAGATCGCGTAGCGGTGGAGGGGGCGAATCCGCCCAACCTTCCATGCCCCTCCCGCCGTCATCCTCGGGCTTGACCCGAGGATCCAGCCTAGGGGCGCGTTCATCCTTGCCAGCATCATGCTGGACGGACAAACCGATCCTCGGGTCAAGCCCGAGGATGACGGAGAAGGATTATCCTTCGCCCCGCGCCCTTTCGCGCAGCGCCGCCCAGCGTTCCAGTCGCGCCTTGACCTTCTCTTCATGCCCCTCGCCCTTGGGCTTGTAGAAGGTGCGACGCTCCATCTCGTCGGGGAAGAAGTCGGCGCCGGAGAAGCCTTCGGGGGTGTCCGGGTCGTACTGGTAGCCCTTGCCGTAGCCGAGCTGTTTCATCAGCTTGGTCGGGGCGTTGCGGATATGGGCGGGCGGCATCAGGGAGCCGGTCTCGTGCGCGGCCTTCTTCGCCGCCTTGAAGGCCTCATAGACCCCGACCGACTTGGGAGCCGTGGCCAGATGGACCACCGCCTGGGCCAGCGCCAGTTCGCCTTCGGGACTGCCGAGGAAGTCGTAGGTGTCCTTGGCGGCGTTGGCGACCAGGATGGACAGGGGGTCGGCCTGACCGATGTCCTCGACCGCCATCCGCACGATGCGCCGCGCCAGATAGAGCGGGTCCTCGCCCCCGTTCAGCATCCGCGCCAGCCAGTAGAGGGCCGCATCCGGGTCCGACCCACGCACCGACTTATGCAGGGCCGAGATGAGGTTGTAGTGCTCCTCGCGCGACTTGTCGTAGGCGGGCGCGCGCTTCTGCAGCACGCCTGCCAGAGCCTGCACGTCCAGCGGTTCGACATCCTGCAGGTCGAACAGCACCTCGGACATGGTCAGCAGATAGCGGCCGTCGCCATCGGCTAATGCCAGCATGGCCTGACGGGCCTCGGCCGTCAGCGGCAGGGGGCGCTCCATCAGGGCCGCCGCCCGATCCAGAAG
>JALAGW010000231.1 GCA_022712235.1 Brevundimonas sp.
CGCCCCCGGCTGACGACGGCGACGACGACGGCCCCTCGGCCGCCTGCCCCTTTCCTTCTTTTCCATCACATCGAGAAACGACATGACCACCGCCAAGACCCGCGGCCGCCCTCCGGCCCTGCCCGGCATCATTCTCAGCCGCGCCGACTTCGACGCCCTGGACCGTCTGGTCGGCGACCTGCCCGGAACCGGCCCCGCCGGCCTGCTGCAACAGGAACTGGACCGGGCCGAGGTCTGCGACGACGCCGCCATGCCGCGCGACGTGGTCGGCCTGAACCGCTGGCTGCATTACGCCGCCGACCGCCACCCCGAGGTGCGCCGCGTCCAGCTGGTCCTGCCGCGCGAGGCCGACATCGACGCCGGCCGCGTCTCCATCCTGTCCCACGTCGGCGCCGGCCTGATCGGCCTCAAGGAAGGCGAGTCGATCGTCTGGCCCGACCCCTCCGGCGAGACCCGCAAGCTGACCGCCGTCCTGATCGAGGACGAGGACCCCATCGCGGCCGTCGCGCACTGAAAGACATTGCGCCGACGCTGATCTCTCCTCCCCATGCCATGGGGAGGGGGACCACGAAGTGGTGGAGGGGGCGACACCGCCCTCTCCCGCCGAGTCACCCCCTCCGTCACGTCGCCTTCGGCTCCGCGCCACCTCCCCATAAAATGGGGAGGAAAGCCGCTATCCCTTCCGCCCGATCAACCCGCCCAGCGCCTCCAGATAGGCCGCAAACGCCGCCCGCCCCTGCGGCGTAATGGACGCCCGTGTCAGGGGCTTGTTGTTCACGAAGCTCTTGCTGATGGCGACATAGCCCGCCTCCTCCAGCTTCTTCAGGTGGACCGACAGATTGCCCTGGGTCGCCTCCAGCACCGTCTTCAGCTCGGTGAAGTCCGCCGCCTCGACATCGGCCAGATAGACCATGATCCCCAGCCGCATGCGGCCGTGGATGACCTCGTCGATCCGTCCGAAGTCGTCGGCCCTACCCATGGCCTCAGCCGGCCTTCACGCCCGCGCGGGCGTCGCGGAACAGAGCCCAGCCCGGCAGGGCGAACAGCAGGAAGAGGGCGACGGTGCAGACCCCCAGATAGGCGACCGGCTGCCGCACCAGCACGCCCCGGGCCACCGCCGTGACCCATCCGCCCAGCGACACCGCCAGCATCCAGCCCTTCTTCTTCAGCACCCAGGCCACATACCAGGCCGCCGCCTGCAGGGCGAAGACAATGGCGGCGTAATAGAGCCAGACGGCGAAATCCTGATCCCGCACCGCCCCCACGCCGAAGACGATGATCACGGCGGCGTTGGCCATGCCGGTGGCGCTGAAGGCCGCCGAGGTCACTCGCGTCGCCAGCGGCCCCCGGTTGGACGGCCCGGCCTTGCGATCCTTCAGAATGGCCCAGGTCAGGACCGCCAGAAAGGCGACGGTGATGCCGACGACAAAGACCAGATTGGCCAGATCGGGCCAGCGGATCAGGCCGATCACCTGCCCGACATGGAACAGGCACTGAAGCCCGTACAGCAGCCCCCCCGCCAGATAACAGACGGCCAGGGTCATCGGCGGTCGCCCGTTGCCCTCCACGATCGAGCGCATGAAGGCGAGGTCGGCTTCGGGCGTGCGGGACTTGTCGGTCATTGGGTGATTCCTGGCGCGACGCGGCTGCCCCCACCGGATGGACGCAGCCGCCAAGGTTGGCAAGCTATTCGGCGGCGAGCGGGACGCCGACGCGGGTCCGACGCCACGGCACGCGCCGCCCGTTCAGCCAGCGCCCCATGAAGCCGTGGCGCACCGTCAGCTCATAGCTGGCCAGGCAGAGGGCCATGACCCCGACCACGACGATCGCCAGCTTGACCGGCCAGACCAGAGGCCAGTCCTTCACCACCACCTGGGCCGCCATCACCAACGGCAGATGGAGGATGTAGATCCAGTAGGAGGCGTCGGCCAGATAGCGCCGCACGGCGCTGTGACCCGACCAGAACCTCAGGGCCAGGCCAACCACGGCGAACATCGAGGCATAGGTCGCCACGCCGAAGGCCGCCGCCGTCATGGCCTTGCTTGCCGGATCGGTCATCGGCGTCAGCACCGGCGTCGGTCCGCCCGACAGCATCAAGGCCGTCGTCCCCGCGCCCAGGGCCAGCCCCAGCCAGACCGGAGCCCAGCTTTCCATCCGCTTCAGCAGGTCGCGACGACGGTCCAGCAGCGCGCCCACGCCGAAGGCCAGACCGAACCCGACCAGGGCCGAGGCCTCAGGAACCAGACCCGCATCCGGCGTCGGAATGCCGAAGAAGGCGATCCAGTTCGGCTCGAACCACAGGGCGACCGCCAGCGGCGCGCCGAGAACCAGCGGCCCCCACGGCCCGATCAACCCGCCGGCCAGCCGGTCCAACCCGCGCCCGACGGCGCCCTTCCGATCCAGCCGGGCGACGACGGCCCGCCCGATCACCAGGGCGGCGTAGAACCACAGCAGCACCCACAGGAACCACAGGTGGGTCAGGGGGATGTTGGTCCAGTCATACTTCGGCGGCGGCGGGGCGTCGGCGGCCGTCAGCCCCATCAGTGAAGCGTTCCAGATCAGCACCGCCACGATCCCCGCCAGCACCGGCCCCCAGAAGGCCGCCAGCGGCCCGGCGATACGGACCATCCGATCCTTGATGAAGCCCGTCACGCCGCGCCGCTTCAGCATCATGTGGGCGAACAGGCCCGCGATCAGGAAGAAGCTCCCCATGCGAAACAGGTGGATGACGAAGAACAGCCCGCTGGCCCAGACCGACTTCTGATCATCGGCCACGATCCAGATCTGGGCTGGAAAGAAGGACAGGGTCGCGTGCAGCACCACCCCCAGCAGCAGGGCCGCGCCCCTCAGGCCGTCGAGGCCGTGCAGGCGCTCGGTTTGATCGAATGCGGATGCCGTCATGGCGTCCTCCTGTTTCGGATAACGCCATATCTCACAGACTAGTCTAAAATACAAACTAGTCTGTTTGAAATCTCACTTCCTCCCTCTCGGCCACGAAAAAGGGGCGAGCCTCGCGGCCCGCCCCTTCCCCATTTCAGCCTGTCCGATCCGGTCAGACGGTCGGCACGCTCGTCGTCGGCGCCGGCTCCGACGGCCTGGCCGTCTCGACCTCGACGCCGTCCGAGACCGGCGTCACCGGCACCGAGACCGACGGCCCGGCCACCGTGTCGTTGGCGTCGTCGCGATTCGGGGCGACGCCCTTCTCCAGCAGATCCTTGATCTCATCGCCCGACAGGGTCTCGTATTCCAGCAGGGCCTGGGACAGCTTCTCGTGGTCCTCGGCCTTGGTCGTCAGGATACGGCGCGCCTCGTCCCAGCCCTCGGTGACGATGCGCTTGACCTCTTCGTCGATGATCCGCGCCGTCTCTTCCGAGACGTTCTGGCTGCGCGACACCGAGTGGCCCAGGAAGACCTCCTCCTGGTTCTCGCCATAGGCCACCGTGCCCAGCTTCTCGGAGAAGCCCCAGCGCGTGACCATGGCCCGCGCCAGCTTGGTCGCCTGCTCGATGTCCGAGCTGGCGCCCGAGGTGATGCTCTCCGGCCCGAAAATCAGCTCCTCGGCGACGCGCCCGCCGGCCATGATGGCGATGCGGTCGATCATCTGCTGGAACTTCATGGAATAGCGGTCGCCTTCCGGCAGCTGCATCACCATGCCCAGGGCCCGGCCGCGCGGGACGATGGTCGCCTTATGCACCGGGTCGGCCATCTTGACGTTGATGGCGACGATGGCGTGACCGGCCTCGTGATAGGCGGTCAGGCGGCGCTCTTCCTCGTTCATGGCCATGGACTTCCGCTCGGAGCCCATCATGACCTTGTCCTTGGCGTCCTCGAAGTCGCGGTGCGTGACCATGCGGCGGTCCTTGCGGGCCGCCATCAGGGCCGCCTCGTTGACCAGGTTGGCCAGATCCGCGCCCGAGAAGCCCGGCGTGCCGCGCGCCAGCGTCTTCACATTCACGTCGGCGGCCAGGGGCACGTCCTTCATGTGGACGCGCAGAATGCGCTCGCGACCCGAGACGTCGGGGTTCGGCACCACGACCTGACGGTCGAAACGGCCCGGACGCAGCAGCGCCGGGTCCAGGACGTCGGGACGGTTGGTTGCGGCGATCAGGATGATGTTCTCGGACGCCTCGAAGCCGTCCATCTCGACCAGAAGCTGGTTCAGCGTCTGCTCGCGCTCGTCGTTGCCGCCGCCCAGGCCGGCGCCGCGGTGACGGCCGACCGCGTCGATCTCATCGATGAAGATGATGCAGGGGGCGTTCTTCTTGGCCTGCTCGAACATGTCGCGCACGCGGCTGGCGCCGACGCCGACGAACATCTCGACGAAGTCCGAACCCGAGATCGAGAAGAAGGGCACGCCCGCCTCGCCCGCCACCGCGCGCGCCAGCAGGGTCTTGCCGGTGCCCGGAGGGCCCACCAGCAGGGCGCCCTTGGGGATCTTGCCGCCCAGCCGCTGGAACTTGCCGGGGTCCTTCAGGAAGTCGACGACCTCCTGCAGTTCGTCCTTGGCCTCGTCGACGCCCGCGACGTCGTCAAAGGTCTTGCGGCCCTTGTGCTCGGTCAGCAGCTTGGCCTTGGACTTGCCGAAGCCCATGGCGCCCTTCGCCCCGCCCTGCATC
>JALAGW010000022.1 GCA_022712235.1 Brevundimonas sp.
CTAGATAGGGGCTGCGAGGGCCGACGTCACGTGGGCGACAAAAAACCCTCTCCCGCTAGGAGAGGGTTTTAGTCCGGACGCGTGGATCAGTCCTGGGTGACGTCGCCGGAGCCGCTGATGTCCTGGCGCAGCTGGGCCGGGCGGCGGGTCAGGCGCACCGAGCCGCTGCCCGAGACATCGACCTCGGCCTTGCCCGTGGGGCCGACCTCGGCGTCGCCGCTGCCGCTGACGCGCAGCTTGGCGTCGGTGACGAACAGCTCTTCCAGTTCGGCGTTGCCGGAACCGGAGATATCCAGCGTCACGGCCTCGGTCTTGCCCTGGACCTGAACGTCGGAGCCGCCCGTCAGGGTCAGGTCCAGCGTCGGCTGGTCATAGCCGCGGATATTCAGCTGAGTCATGCCCGACAGATCGAAGGCCTTTACCGAGGGGGCCTTGATGATGACCTTCAGCACGTCGGTCTCGCTCCAGCCGTGGATGCCGGTGCGGGTCCAGCGGATGTAGCTGCGGTCGCCGCGCGGGGCGTCGTCCATGGTCAGGCGGCCGTTGGCGAAGCGCACGCGGTCCACCACGGTCTTGGGGCCGATGATGGTGACGCCCGGCTCGTCCGCCTGCTGGTCGTAGGTGATGTCGGCGGGCAGGTTGATGGCCAGGCGCTGGTCGCCGGTCCAGGCGAGGGTGCGGGTCGTGTCCGGCGAGACGGCGCCGCGCTCGATCTTGAAGCTGTCGTCGCCGGCGTCGTCGTCAGTGACCACCCAGGTCCAGTCATGGCGGGCCAGGTCGCGGCCGCCCACGGCGAAGGCGCCGCCGATGCCGACGATGGCCAGGATCAGACCGGCGCCGGAGATGATGAGCAGATTGCGGATCATGTCAGTTCCTCCCTCAGAGCCGGATCAGGCTTGCGATTGGGGTTCGAGCGCGGGCTTGACCACGCGATAGTGCAGGCGGGCGTACCAGACGGTGGCGTCGATCAGCCACTTGGTCAGCAGGGCCATCAGGCCGCCCATGAAGAGGCCCAGACCCATCAGGCCTACCCCCAGCAGGGCCGCCGCCAAGGCGCCGCCCGGCACGCCGAGGAAGGGCCCGGCCACCAGGACGAAGCCGCCGGCGACGAAGACCGCGATCCCGCCGATCAGGATCGACAGCACCGTGCCGAAGACCGGCAGGGCGATGGGCAGCAGGATCAGGATGTCGATCGCGCCCAGGCCGAGGATGCCGAAGATGGCTCCGGCGGCGGAGGAGGCGGTCTGTTCCTGTCCCCAGCGCCTGGCGCTGGCCTCGGCCTTCAGTTCGCGGGCCAGACGATCGGGGTCGCCCAGGGCCGCGGCGACCTGCGCCTCGGTGCGGCCGGCGGCGGCGCCGTCGGCGAAGTGGCTTTCATAGTCGGCGACGATTTCGTTCGCCGTGATGGTCGGCAGCCCGACCAGGCCGCGTTGCAGGCGGGCCAGGAATTCGGCGCGGTTCATTATTCAGCTCCCCGTTGAGCGTCTGCGGATTGAGCGGCCGTGGCGGCCGGAGCGGCGAGGGCGGCCGGTTCGACCGGCGCGCCCGCCGCGATGGTTTCGCTATGCGGCGCGGTTCCGGCGACCAGGGCGTCGACGGCCTGGGCGAAGGCCCGCCATTCGGCGGTCTGACCTTGCAGAGCGGTGCGGCCTGCCGCCGTCAGGCGGTAATACTTGCGTGACGGGCCGCTGGGCGATTCGACCAGATAGGTCTCGACCAGACCGTCCGTCTGCATGCGGCGCATGAGCGGATAGATGGTGCCTTCCCCCATGCCGATGGCGTCGGACAGGCGGCTGGCGATCTCGTAGGCGTAGCTGTCGTCGCGGGCCAGCAGGGCCAGCACGCACAATCCCAGCACGCCTTTCTTCAGTTGGATGTCGATGGAGTCGGGCATGGCGTTCCCTTCGTTGATGACGAATGGGTATCGCAAGGTATCGTGCGCCGCAAGGTAGCTGTCGCTACATGACAGCGAATTAATCCGCCGAACTTTCGCCTCATCCCGTCACTTGAGCGTCTTGATCGCTTGGCAAGCGCTACCCGAGCCGATAAGGACCGGCCTGAAACGCCGAGGTCCGCAAGGGCCCGGGGGTGTTTGCGAATTGCTCGCAAGTATCGGCTGCGAAACGGTTTATGAGGAATCGAATGGGGATGGGCACGCGAGCCATGGCGCGGATCGGAGGCGGTGTCGCCGCGACCGCCCTTGCCGCCTTCGTCGCCGCGCCGGCATGGGCGCAGGATCTGCTGGGTCAACCGACCCCAGGCGGAATTGACCTGCAACCGGCCGCGTCGCCGCTGAAGCACGAGGCGATCTTCTTCCACAATGTGGTGTTGATGCCGGTCATCACGATCATCACCCTGCTGGTGCTGGGCCTGCTGATCTGGATCGCCATCCGCTACAACAAGAAGGCTAATCCGGTTCCGGCCAAGTGGAGCCACAACACGGTCATCGAGGTGATCTGGACCGTGGTGCCGGTGCTGATCCTGGTCGGCATCTCGCTGTTCTCGTTCCGCCTGCTGTTCGCCTACCACGACACGCCGGACGTCGACCTGACGGTCAAGGTCACCGGCAACCAGTGGAACTGGGCCTATGAATATCCTGATCAGGGCGTGGCCGAGTACATCTCGAACATGACGTCCGAGGACAAGGCCCCGGCCCACCTCTATCGCCTGGCCGCCGACGAGCCGATGGTGGTTCCGGTCGGCAAGACCGTCGAACTGCTGATCACCGCCTCCGACGTGATCCACGCCGTCGCCCTGCCGGCCTTCGGTCTGAAGGTCGACGCCGTTCCGGGCCGTATCAACCACACCTGGTTCAAGGCCGAGAAGACGGGCGTCTACTATGGTCAGTGCTCCGAGCTGTGCGGCGTCGATCACGCCTTCATGCCGATCCAGATCAATGTCGTCACCGAGGCTGAATTCGCCGCCTGGGTCGCCTCCAAGGGCGGCTCCATGACGAAGAAGGCTGACGAAGCCGCCGCTGCCGCCGCAACCGCCGCCGCTCCGGCCGCCGTGATTGACGAGGCCGCAGCTTCGGCCGCCGCCGCCGCCGCTCCGGCCCCGACCGCCGCCGCTCCGGCCCCGACCGCCGC
>JALAGW010000232.1 GCA_022712235.1 Brevundimonas sp.
AGACGAAGCGTCGCGCCGGCGCCTGCCCGCCCGGGGCGGCGCGCGGGCGCGAGACGTCGAAGCCCGGCGGGCGCTGATGTCCGGGGGCGGCGCCGGCGCGACGCTTCGTCTCGACGACCACGGTCTTGGACCGTCCATGGCTGAAGCTCTGCTTCACGGTGCCGGTCGAGACCGATCCCGCCGCGCGCGGCTTCAGGCTCAGCGGAGCACGCGGCCCCGTTTGAGAAGGCGCGTTGGCAGGGGTCTTACCGTCTTCGGTCTTGTCGTTTTCGTCGCTCATCCGGTCGCTTTACTCGGGGCGGAGAATTCCGCCATCGTCTCGTCAAACACCCATAGCCGGGCGTGGTCCCGCTTCCTTGTCAGGAAACAGGTCCTCGCCCGCCAAAAGCCTCAGGCTCTCGTTCCGGGGCCTCGCCCCGGTCGTCCTCGGCGCCGTCGCCGGGGCCATTCCGGCGCCAGCTCTCTGGACGCAGAGGCCGAAATCCCGCCAGTCGCTCGACCTCCAGGGTCCAACGATCGGCTCGCCCGCCTTGCAGCAGGACGGCGTGTATCGCATTTTCCAGCCCAAGGGCCAAACTCAAATCGTCCGCCGTGAAGGCGCCGCAGATTTTGGGCGCCGGAGACGGGTGTTTCGCCAGGGCCAAAAGCTTGCCGCGACCGTCGGCGGACCCGTCCGCCGCCTCGATGACCCAGGCCGCCCGACCGCCGCGAATGGCGGCCGCGCTCTTTTCGAAGCCAGAGATAAGCACGCCTTCGCGCCGGGCAAGTCCCAGCTGGTCCAGACAGCGCCGAACCAGCAGCTTCTCGACCAGATCAGCCAGGTCCGCCGCCGGCTTCAGCGGCGCCTTGGCCGACCGGGCGAACAGGTTCTTCTTCACCGCCGCCTCGACCGAGGCGCGGTCGGCGGCGACCCAGAGGCCGCGCCCCGGCAGCTTGCGCGCCAGGTCGGGAGCGACCGAGCCGTCCGGCGCCGGCACGAAGCGGATCAGGCGAGATTCATCGAGAACCTGGCGTGAAACCAGGTCCTGACGGTCTCTATCGATCAGCGCCTCGCTCGGAGTCATGGACGGCTGCGGCTCCCATCAGTCTTGCGACGGCTCGAGGTCTTCTTCAGCGAAGACCTCCGCATCGACATCAACGGTTTCAGCCTCGTATTCGGCGCCCTCTTCACCGGCTTCGGCGAAGATTTCTTCCTCATACACGGGCTCTTCGACCTGCGGCAGTTCCGAGGCGTCGATCCAGCCGGCGGCCACGCGGGCCTGCAGGATCAGCAGCTCGGCGTCCTGCTGCGACAGGTTGAAGCTTTCCAGAACGCCCGGAACCTTCACGCGCTCGCCGTTGCGGACTTCATAGCCGCCGCGGATTTCGTCGGTGGCCAGGTCGGCCAGGTCCTCGACCGTCTTCACCCCGCCCTCGCCCAGGGCGACGGCGATGGCGCCGGTGACGCCCGGCACGTCCAGCACCGCATCCTCGACGCCCAGGGCGACGCGCCTGGCGTCCAGCTCGGCGGCCTTGCGGTCCAGGTATTCGCGGGCGCGGGTCTGCAGCTCCTCGGCGGTGTCCTCGTCGAAGCCTTCGATTTCAGAGACTTCGTAGGATTCCACGAAGGCCAGGTCCTCGATGGTGGCGAAGCCTTCGGTGACCAGCAGCTGGGCGATGGTCTCGTCGACGTCCAGGGCTTCCTGGAACAGGGCGGTCCGCTCGGCGAACTCCTTCTGGCGACGCTCGGAGTCCTGCGACTCGGTGATGATGTCGATCTGCCAGCCGGTCAGTTGCGAGGCCAGGCGGACGTTCTGGCCGCGACGGCCGATGGCCAGAGACAGCTGCTCGTCCGGCACCACGACTTCGACGCGATCAGCCTCTTCATCCATGACCACCTTGGCCACTTCGGCCGGGGCCAGGGCGTTGACGATGAAGGTGGGTTCGTCGTCGTTCCACTGGATGATGTCGATCTTCTCGCCCTGCAGTTCGGCGACGACCGCCTGGACGCGCGAGCCGCGCATGCCGACGCAGGCGCCGACGGGGTCGATCGAGCTGTCGTTCGACAGGACGGCCATCTTGGCGCGCGAACCGGCGTCGCGGGCGGCGGCGCGGATCTCGATCACGCCGTCGTAGACTTCCGGCACTTCCTGGGCGAACAGCTTGGCCATGAAGCCGGGGTGGGCGCGCGACAGCATGACCTGCGGGCCCTTGGCCTCCGGGCGGACGTCGTAGATATAGGTGCGGACACGGTCGCCGACGTTGAACACCTCGCGCGGGATCGACTGGTCGCGGCGCATGATGCCTTCGCCACGGCCCAGGTCGACGATGGTGTTGCCGTATTCGACGCGCTTGACCGTGCCGTTGACGATCTCGCCGACGCGATCCTTGAACTCTTCGTACTGGTTGGCGCGCTCGGCTTCACGGACCTTGCCGGTCACGACCTGGCGAGCCATCTGGGTCTGGACGCGGCCGAACTCGAACGGCGGCAGGACCTCGATATATTCCTTGCCGACCTCGGCTTCCGGGTCGCGCTTGGAGGCGTCGTTCAGGCGCACCATGGCGCTGTCGTTGAACTCTTCCAGCTCGTCTTCCGGCTGCCAGTCGTCCGGCACGATGGTGACATGGCGGGTCAGCGACAGCTCGCCGGTCTTGTGGTCGATCTTGGCGCGGATGTCGTGATGGGCGCCGTAACGCGACTTGGCGCCCTTCTGGATCGCCTCCTCGATCGCCTCGATGACGATTTCCTTGTCGATGTTCTTCTCACGCGCGACGGCGTCGGCGATCGAGAGCAGTTCGAGACGGTTGGCGGAAATACCGGTGACGGCCATCAGGCTTTGTCCTTGGTCGAGGTCGGGGTGGTTTGTTCGTCTTCAGCCGCGCCCAGAGACGCATCTTGGGGCAGGCCGTCGTCTTCGGGTTCGCCGCGCGCCGCGCGCAGGGCCGCGCCCCGCTTCAGCAGCTCGTCGGTCAGCACCAGCTTGGCGTCCGCGACCCATTCAAACGGGATCAGGGCCGTGTCTTCCTCGCCGTCCAGATCAATGGCGACATTGTCGCCCTCGACGCCGGCCAGCACGCCCTTGAAGCGCTTGCGGCCCTCGACCATGCGGTCGGTTTCCAGACGCGCCTCGAAGCCTTCGAACAGCTGGAAGTCCAGCAGGCGGGTCAGCGGCCGATCGATGCCGGGCGACGAGACTTCCAGCAGATATTCGCCGCTGATCGGGTCGGCGGCGTCGAACACCTCCGACACGGCGCGCGACAGGCGAGCGCATTCCTCGACCGAGATGTCGTTGTCGACGACGCGCTCGGCCATGATCTGCAGGCGACGGCGCAGGGTCCCGCCCATCAGGCGCACGCGCACGACGGCCAGCCCCAGGCTCTCGGCCACGGGGTCGATCATCTCCAGCAGGGCGCGGTCTTCAGCGGTCTTGGCGCGCAAGGGCTTCACTCTTTATCCGGCCGCCACGCAGGCGCCGGATGGGTCCAAAATACAAAAGCGGCGGTCCGTCCGGGCCGCCGCTTGAAACGACGCCGTTGGACGCCGGTCTAACGATGTGAGCGGTCATATAGTTGAAAGCGGGGGCCGTGTCAGCCCCCGCCGTCGTCATCCGCGATTCAGAACTCCTCCCAGCCGTCCGTGACCACGGCCAGGGCCGGCTTGCGGGCGGCGCCGCCGCTGCTGCGCAGGGCGGCGACCGTCTGGGCCACTGGCTGCGGCGTGCGCGCTGCCGCCGAGGCGGGCCTGGGCGCCGCGGCCGGCGCAACGGCCTGACCGGTGCGGAAGCGCGACACCGAGGCGGCCAGGACGTCGGCCTCCTGCGACAGCGAATGGCTGGCGGCGGTCGACTGCTCGACCATGGCCGCATTCTGCTGGGTGACCTGATCCATCTGGTTCACGGCGGTGTTGACCTGTTGCAGGCCGGTGGCCTGCTCCTGGGCCGAGGCCGAGATTTCCGAGACCAGGCCGTCAATCTCGGCCACGCGGCCGACGATGCGCTGCAGGGCCTCGCCGGTCTGGCCGACCAGGGCCACGCCCGCGCCGACCTGCTGGCCCGAGGCCGAGATCAGGGTCTTGATCTCCTTGGCCGCCTCGGCCGAGCGCTGGGCCAGGGCCCGCACTTCGGACGCGACCACGGCGAAACCGCGACCGGCGTCGCCCGCGCGGGCGGCCTCGACCCCGGCGTTCAGGGCCAGGAGGTTGGTCTGGAAGGCGATCTCGTCGATGACGCCGATGATATTGCCGATCTGGGCCGAGGACTGCTCGATGGCCGTCATGGCCTCGACCGCGTCGCGGACGATGACGCCGCTCTTCTCGGCGTCGCCGCGCGCGGACTGGACCACGCTGGAGGCCTGACGGGCGCCGTCGGCGGTGCGGTTCACCGTGGCGGTGATCTCGTCCAGGGCGGCGGCGGTTTCCTCCAGGCTGGCGGCCTGCTGCTCGGTGCGGCGCGACAGATCGTCCGAGGCCTGCGAAATCTCGCTGGAGCCCGAACGGATGGCGGCGACGTTATCGACCACCACGGCCACGGCCTGCTCCAGCTGGGCGATGGCGGTGTTGAAATCGGTCTTCAACTGTTCCGAACGCTGCGCCACCTGGGCGGTCATGCGGTGGGTCAGATCGCCGTTGGCCATGGCCTGAAGCCCCTGCCCTAGGGCGGTGACAGCCACGCGGTCTTCCTCGGCGATACGGGCCTTGTCGGCCTCGACGCGGGCGCGCTCGTCCTCGGCGGCTTGTCGCGCGACGGCGGCTTCGACTTCCAGACGCTCATTGGCGATGGCGGCGTCGCGGAACACTTCCAGCGCCCCGGCCATGCGGCCGATCTCGTCATGACGGGCCAGGCCCGGAATGGGGGCGGTCTTGTCGCCCTCGGCCAGACGTCTCATGCGGTCGGCCAGGGCCGCGACCGGCCTCGCGACCGAACGGCCCAGCCTCCAGCCGGCCACGCCCATGGCCAGGGCCACCAAGAGCGCCATGCCGCCCAGGGTCAGGGCCGCGCGCGCCACGGCGGCGACGATCTGATCCGTATAGACGCCCGAGCCGACCACCCAGCCCCAGGGCGCGAAGGCCTTGACGTAGGACACCTTGGACGCCGGCTCTTCCTGACCCGGCTTGGCCCAGCGGTAGTTGAGGAAACCCGCCCCGTCGCGGCGGGCGATCTCGGTCATCTCGCGGAACATGAAGACGCCGTCGGCGTCGGTCTTGGTGCTCAGGTCCTGCCCCTCCAGCTGCGGGCTGAAGGGGTGCATGACCATGCGCGGCTGCATGTCATTGACCCAGAAATAGTCATCCTGGCCATAGCGCAGGGCGCGCAGGGTCGACAGGGCCGCGGCCTGGGCCTGGGGCCGCGTCATCACGCCCAGCTGTTCCTGGGCCTGATAGTGAGAGACCACGCTGTGGGCGACCTCGACCGTCTTCTTGGTCCGGTCGGCGATCTCGGCGCGCATGACGCCGTCGAGCTTCATCAGAGAGAGGCCCGTCACCAAGAGCAGGCCGGCCACCGCCAGCACCGACAGCAGGTTCACCCTGCCGCCGATCGTCAAACTACGCATTCCGTCAAATCCCCTGACTGTCAGGGTCAGGATGAAGAACGCCGGTAAACGTCAAGGAAAATCCGCGATGCGTAGAAACCCCTGCGTAGCGGCCCTTACGACTAAGGTCTTAGGCCTGACGCTCGAACTCGAGGAAGATCGGCGTGGTGTCGCCCAGCTTCTTTTCCTCATAGCGGGTGACGACGTGGTCGGCGGGGACGGCGAACCAGTCGGCGCCCCCCTCTTGGATGTCGCTCGCCGCGATACGGGTCAGGCCCGGCGTGCGCGCCAGCCGCTCCAACGCCCACTCGGCGTAGTCCAGCCAGTCTGTGACGAAACGCACCCGGCCGCCGGGCTTCAACAGACGGGCGATCTCGACCGCCGTCTCGTCCTGCAGGAAACGGCGCTTGTTGTGGCGCGCCTTGTGCCAGGGGTCGGGGAAGAGGATCATCACCCGGTCCAGGGAGGCGTCCGGCAGAGCCGTCATCACCGCGCGGGCGTCGTCGGCGTGCAGGCGGACATTCTTCAGACCGCCCTCCTCCACATGGCGCAAGGCCGAGGCCACGCCGTTGAGAAAGGGCTCGCAGCCGATCATCAGGGCGTCCGGGTTGCGCATCGCCTGTTCGGCCAGATGCTCGCCGCCGCCGAAGCCGATCTCTAGCCAGACCTCTTTCGCCTCGGGCATCAGGGCCAGCGGGTCGATCGGCCCCTTGGCCGGGTCCGGCACGGCGATC
>JALAGW010000233.1 GCA_022712235.1 Brevundimonas sp.
GCGGCGCAGCGCCGGACAGCGGCCGAGACCTTCGCCCACGCCCTTAGCCTTTCGCTGGACTTCCACCAGACCAAGCGGTCGGGCGCCCTGTCGCGGACCATGGATCGCGGCTCGCGGGCCGTGGACTTCCTGCTGCGGATTCTGGTGTTCAACCTTGGCCCCACCGTGGTCGAGCTGGTGCTGGCGGCGGCGGTGCTGAGCGGCAAGTACGACTGGCGGTTCGGCGCGGTGGCGATCGGGGTGGTGGCCGTCTATGCGACCGCGACCTTCGCCATGGCCAACTGGCGGCTGGAGCATCGTCGCGCCATGAACGCCGCCGACAGCGAGGCGGCGGGCTTGAGCGTCGACGCCCTGCTGAACTATGAGACGGTCAAGTCGTTCGGCGCCGAGGGGCGGGCGGCCGAGGCCTATGACCGTTCGTTGTCGACCTATGTGGACGCGGCGCTGAAGGCCAACACCTCGCTGGCGACGCTGAACCTGATCCAGGGTCTGATCATGAACGTCGGCCTGGGGATCATGGCCGTCATGGCGGGGTTCGAGGCGGCGGCGGGCCGGATGGGGCCCGGCGACGTGACGGCGGCGGTGCTGATCATGATCTCCCTGTATGCGCCGCTGAACATACTGGGCTTCGCCTATCGGGAAATCCGCCAGTCCTTCATCGATATGGAGGAAATGCTGAAGGTGACGCGTCAGGCGCCCCAGGTGGCCGACGCGCCCGACGCCGTGGCCTTGCCGCGACCGACTGGCGGGTGCGGGGCCGAGGTCGTCTTCGACCATGTAGGCTTCCGGCACGACGCGCGGGCGGCGGGTCTGGACGATGTCAGCTTCGTCACCCCGGCCGGCACGACCACGGCCCTGGTGGGGCCGTCGGGGGCGGGCAAGTCCACCATCGTCAAGCTGGCCCTGCGCCTGCTGGACCCGCAGGAGGGGCGCGTGCTGATCGACGGGCGGGACGCCCGCACGGTGACGCAGGCGTCGCTGCGGGCGGCGGTGGCGCTGGTGCCGCAGGACGTGGCCCTGTTCAACGACAGCATCCGCGCCAACATCGCCTTCGCCCGGCCGGACGCCGACGAGGCGGCCATCTGGGCGGCGGCCGAGGCGGCGGAACTGGCCGACTTCATCCGCAACCTGCCGGAGGGCATGGAGACGCGGGTGGGCGAACGGGGACTGAAGCTGTCAGGCGGCGAGCGTCAGCGGGTGGGCATCGCTCGCGCCCTGCTGGCCGATCCCTGCATCCTGATCCTGGACGAGGCGACCAGCGCCCTGGACAGCCGCACCGAGGCGGCGATCCAGAAGACGCTGCGCAAGGCGCGGGCGGGCCGCACGACCCTGGTGGTCGCGCACCGCCTGTCGACCGTGGCCGACGCCGAGCAGATTCTGGTGCTGAAGGCCGGGCGCATCGTCGAGCGTGGCGCGCACCATGAGCTGGTGGCGCGTCAGGGCGGGGAATACGCCAGTCTGTGGCGCAAGCAGACGCGCGGCGCGAAAAGCCAGGTTCAGTCGGACTGAGCCGCGCCCGGAACCTTGGCCTTCAGCACGTCCTTGAGGCTGGCCAGGACCTGGGTGCGGGCCTCGGCGGCCTCGGCCGGCAGGGTCAGCAACAGGCGCAGGGCCTGGGCGTGGACGGTGACGATGCGCCAGTCGAAGGGCCTGTCCTCGGGCGCGGCGTCGATCAGGTCGCACAGGTTGGCGGCGGCTGCGCACAGGTCCTTGAGCTCGAACGGACCGGCGGCGTCGATGACGGCGCTGGAATGGTCATAGGCCTGATCGAGGACGCGGTTGGAGTCCTCAAGCGTTCCGGCGGGCTGAAGCGCGGCAAGCGCCGACACCTGCTCCTCGATCACCGCCCGGCTGCGGGCCTCCATCTCGGCCAGATTGGCCTTGGCCTGAGCCAGGGCGACGCCCGCGCTGACGCCGCCGGGCTGGTCGATCAGGGTCGACAGGCGAGAGCGGCGGCGGTTGTGCGTGATGACGGTCATAGTTCGATCGACGCTCTGCGTTGAGATTCGAATTCCGCCTTGCGGATTTCCTCGGCGCGGCGCTCGGGGCCGTCCCAGGGAACCGCATGGAAACGACGATCAGGCCCGAAATAGTCGCCGACTTCAAGGAAGGGGCGGGCGTCGCGGGCCACCCAGACGATGCGTTCCAGCAGGACGGCGGCGCTGAACGGCTTGGTGATCAGGAAGTTGGCGCCGCAGTCGCGGGCCTCCGACACCTTGGAGCGGCGCACGTGGGCGGCGGTCATGATGACCGGGGCGAAGGCGTTGGGCTCCAGTCCCGAGCGGCGCAGCCAGCGCACGAACTCATAACCGCTCATGCCCGGCATCTCGCAGTCGACCAGGATCAGATCGACCGGATGGTCGCGCAGGATGGCGATGGCCTCGGCGGCGCTGGCGCAGGCGTGACGCACCTTGATGCCGAAGCCGAGAATGGCCTGAGCCGTCAGTTCGAGAGCGAAGGGCGAATCGTCGATGACCATGGTCACCGCGCCCGCGAAGTTGAACACCGCGCTTTCGCGCAGGGATTCGCCGACCCCGTTCATGCCGCGCATGAAGAGGCCCCAAGGTTCAGAAGGGGCGAGAAACCGATTCGCATGTCGTCAGCTTCGGCGGCGCGAAGCCGCCGTGCAATGCGCGATCAGCCCAGACGGCCGATGGCGTAGAAGCGGTCGGCGCGGGCCTTGCGGATCTGGTCCGCCGACAGCGACGACAGGGACTTCAATTCGTCTTCCAGCACGTCGCCGACCGATTGGATGGCGGTTTCGCGCGCCGTGTGGGCGCCGCCCATGGGCTCGGGGATGACGCGATCGACGATCTTCATCGCCATCAGGTCGGGAGCGGTGATCTTCATGGCCATGGCGGCGTCCTTGGCGCGCGTGCCGTCGCGCCACAGGATGCCGGCCGCGCCTTCCGGCGAGATGACCGAGTAGATGGAGTGCTCTAGCATCAGGACGCGGCTGGCGGCGGCGATGGCGATGGCGCCGCCCGAACCGCCTTCGCCCGTCACCGTGGCGATGGAGGGGACGCCCAGGGTCAGACCGCGCTCGGTCGAGCGGGCGATGGCCTCGGCCTGACCGCGCTCTTCGGCGCCCAGGCCCGGATAGGCGCCGGCGGTATCGACGAAGGTCAGGACCGGCAGGCCGAACTGCTCGGCCATGTCCATCAGGCGCACAGCCTTGCGATAGCCCTCGGGGCGGGCCATGCCGAAGTTGTGGGTGATGCGGGTCTGGGTGTCGTGACCCTTTTCGTGGCCCATGACCACGACCGGCTGGCCGCGGAAACGGGCCAGACCGCCCAGGATGGCCTGGTCGTCGCCGAACTGCCGGTCGCCGTGCAGTTCCACGAAGTCGGTGAACAGGCCCTCGATATAGTCGACGAAGTGCGGACGCTGCGGGTGGCGCGCGACCTGGGTGCGCATCCACGGGTCGAGATTGGCGTAGGTCTTCACCCGCAGGGCGTCGGCCTTCTTGCGCAGGGCGGCGATCTCGGACTCGAACGAGCCGCTGGTCGGGGCCAGATGCGACAGCTCCGCGATCTTGGCTTCCAGCTCGGCGATGGGCTTTTCGAATTCGAGATAGTGCGTGGCCATAAGGCGTCCGTGAGGAGAAGCGCGGTTGGCGCTACGGAAAGCGGCGGAAACTAGTGCGGGGAACGCCGTGGGGCAAGCGGGGTTCAGTCGTCCTTCGCCAAGGGGTGGCTGGAATGGACGACCTGGGCCAGTCGGTCGGTGGCGACGTGGGTGTAGATCTGGGTGGTCGAGATGTCGGCGTGGCCCAGCAGGGTCTGGACCACGCGCAGGTCGGCGCCGCCTTCCAGCAGGTGGGTGGCGAAGGCGTGGCGCAGGACGTGGGGGCTGACGCGGGCCGGGTCGATATTAGCCGCCAGCGCCGCCTGATCCAGCAGTTGGGCGAAGCGGCGAGGCGTCAGGCAGCCGGTCTTGCCGTGCGAGGGGAAGAGCCAGACGCTGTCGGGCGCGTTCGGCTTGCGCGCGGCGTCGCGGGCGTCCAGCCAGGCCTTGATCGCCGCGCGGGCCGCGGCGTTGAGGGGGGCCAGCCGCTCCTTGCCGCCCTTGCCGCGCACGATCAGATAGGCGGGGTCGCGGCGCACGGCCTCGACCTTCAACCCCAGCAGTTCGGATACGCGCAGGCCTGAGGCGTAGGCCATCTCGACCAGGGCGACGAGGCGCAGGCCCGCCGCGCTGTCGGCGGCGCCGGCGGCGGCCAGCAGGGCTTCGATCTCGTCGCGGCTGAGGGTCTTGGGCAGGCTGCGGCCCTGTTTGGGGGCGTCGATGCGGCTGGAGGGGTCGTCGCTGCGCCAGCCCTCGCCCAGGGCGAAGCGGTAGAACTGGCGCACGGAGGATCGCCTGCGCGCCGCCGTGGCCGCCGACAGGCCGCGCCGGGACAGGTCGGCGAACCAGGCCTCGACCGCTTCCTGCGATGCCTCCATGAGACCGCCTGCATCGCCCAGCCAGGCCTCGGCGTCGGCCAGGTCCCGGCCATAGGCGGACAGGGTGTGAGGCGAGGCGTCGCGCTCGACCGCCATCATTTCCAGAAAGGCCTCGATGCGGGGCGTCATGCGGCGCGCTCAACAGAGGTGTGGAGCGAGCGGCTGTGTCGTGTAGAGGATAGTAGGACCATGCCTGCCGACGCCTCGCCCGATTCCTCGCCCATGTCGCCTAATCTGGCGCTCGACCGCACCATAACCCTGGTGGGGCTGATGGGCGTGGGCAAATCGACGGTGGGGCGCAGACTGGCGCAGCGGCTGGGTCTGCCCTTCCACGACGGCGACCACGAGATCGAGGCCGCCGCCGGCATGAGCGTCAGCGAAATCTTCGCCAGCCGGGGCGAGGCCGAGTTTCGGGCGGGGGAGGCGCGAATCATGCGCCGCCTGCTGGAAGGTCCGCCCATCGTTCTGGCCACCGGCGGCGGGGCCATGATGAATCCCGAGACGCGCGCCCTGATGAAGCAGCACTCGGTCAGCGTCTGGATGCGGGCCGATCTGAAGGTGATCGCCGAACGCGTGCAGCGGCGCGACACCCGCCC
>JALAGW010000234.1 GCA_022712235.1 Brevundimonas sp.
ATGTGGAGACGCTGCGACGCGGCGGGCTGGATGAGCTGGTCCCCGGCGACGCGGTGCAGGTGCGGTTCGCCGACGGGCCCAAGGGCCTGGTGGTGGCCGAGATCAGACCGGGCGAATAGGTTTTCGCCCTTGAGGGGGCGAAGTCATGGGTTTCTCGCGTCGTATGCTGCTGGCCGGCGCCTTTGCGCTCGCGGCCTCGGCCTGTGCGCCCAAGGGGCCGGTGGACGCGGCGGGCCAGCCGCTGGAGCCGTTGAGCATCGTCACCGCTTCGGGCGAGCACAGATTCATGGTCGAGATCGCGGATGACGACGCCGAGCGCGAGCGCGGCCTGATGTATCGCCCGCCGCTGGAAGACGACCGGGGGATGCTGTTCCAGTTCCCCGCGGCCAGCGAGCAGAGCTTCTGGATGAAGAATACGCCCAGCTCGCTGGACATCCTCTACATCGACCCGCAGGGGCGCATCGTCTCGATCGCCAGCCACGCCACGCCCTATTCGGAAACGCCCCTGCCGTCGAACGGCGCGGCCAACGGCGTGCTGGAGCTGCGCGCCGGCCGGGCCGACGAGATCGGCGCCAGGCCCGGCGACCAGGTTCGCCACAGCTTCTTTCGTCCCTGACGGAGATTAGGGCGTTGAATGCGTTGCGGCGCGCCCCCGCCCGTGCCATGAGGGCGCTCCATCGGTTCGGGGTGTAGCGCAGCCTGGTAGCGCATCTGGTTTGGGACCAGAGGGTCGGAGGTTCGAATCCTCTCGCCCCGACCATGGATTAGCCCGTCTCGCCCAAGCGACGGATTTCCGCTCCGCCAGGCCGCCCACATCGATTCGGGGCGCTGTTGTGGCGTTTGCCGATGTCTGGGCGCTTGTTGCTTTCTGGGATGGCGCCAGAAAAGCGCGCAACTCGCCGTAGAGCGGAGTCGCCCTTTCCCTTGAATGGTCATTGTCAGCCGCCGATGCCAGTATCGGGCGCCTGGTTCATTCAAGGAGATCGCGATGGCGGTGTTGTTGGCTTTGTTCGGTGCGCTTTCGATCAGTTCGGCGACGGTTCAGGACGACTGGTCAGACGTCGATTGCGCGAATGCAGGCTCGACGCTGGAGCAGAACGTCTGCGCGGGGCGCGATGTCAGGGCTCTGGAGGAGAACCTGCGCCTGTACACCGACACCGCCTATGGGGTCCTGCGGGAGAACGGCGAAAGAGATCCCGAGGCCTTGATAGCGAAGATCCGTGAGGGGGAGCGGCTGTGGCGGGCCTATGTTGAGGCGGCTTGCGGCGCCGTGGATACCTATTGGGAACAGGGCACGATCCGTACAGTCATGGCCGCCAGTTGCGAGATGGAGCTGATCCGGGAACGCACCCACCACATCTGGCGCGAATATCTGACGCCGATGGAAGGGATGCCCCGCCTGGCCGAGCCGCCGCGTAGCGCTTTCCGCTGAGGCGGAGGGCGCAGGGCAAGGAGGCGGGAAGGCGCCCCGGACAGACTACTAGCGTCCACAAGGTGCCGTGAGCGGTCAGATCGAGAGCGAGCGTCGTGTGCAGGTGGATCAGTTCACGGCGCGTCTTCGTCGGTCGGAATGTCGGCGCCGTGGCGATACCAGGGGGCGCGGGAGGACCAGCATTCGTGCAGGGTGGCGGTCACGCCGGGGTCGTCGTCGAACGATCCGCCCGGAATGATGACTTGCCGACCGCTGCGCGTGAAGTGGGGAAGCGGCGAACCGCAGGTCCTGCAAAATGCGGTCGCGAAGCTTCTCGCAGAGGGCAGGTCAAAGCGATCCGTTTGATCCTGGCCTCGGGTCCACCTGAAGGCGTCAGGGGCGACGACGGCGTTGGTGGTGAAGGCCGCGCCGCTGGATTTGCGGCAGCGCGAACAGTGGCAGTTCACGAACATCTCGAATGGCGGCGAGACTTCGTAGGCGACCTCGCCGCATAGGCAGCTGCCGCGAATGGCTGATTCTGTTTCCATCGCCTAGGGTTATCCGTGCGGCGGATTTCATCAATGCCGGTCAGGTCGAGGCGTAGCCGCCGTTCAGGGCGTAGCTGAAGCCGATCGGGAGCGCCGAGCGGAACAGGGTGAAGAAGGCCGCCAGTTCGCCGAGCGTCGAGCGGGGCAGGAAGATGATGTCGCCGCGACGCAGGGCCACGACTTCGCTCTGGCGCGGGCGAAGGTCGACCACGCGCATCATGCGCACGCCGCCGGGGCCGCGCCGGATCAGGGCGGCCTGTTGCGCCTTGGCCGAGGGCAGGGCGCCGCCGGCCATGATGACGGCCTGATAGGCGTCGATGTCGCCCGGCATGTCGAACACGCCGGGATTGCGAACCTCGCCGTCCACCCAGACCTTGAGCGGGCCGGCGAGGCGCAGGGTCACCTCGACCTCGGGGCGTCTCAACTGTGTGGCGTAACCGGCTGAAATATCGGCCTCAAGTTGCGACAGCGTGCGGTCGGCGGCCATGACGTGGCCGAGCAGGGGCAGGGAGACGCGGCCGTCGGGGCCGATCTTGAGTTGGCGCGTCAGCTCGGTGGCCGTCGGCGTCGCGACCTCGATCTCGTCGCCGGGATAGAGCAGGTATTCGGGCTCGATGTCGGTCCAGTCGGCGAAGGGGACGTCCGGGAATTGATCCGCGCCCACGCCGTGCACGCGACGTCCGTCAGGCGCCGAGGCGCTGGCGCAGCCGGTCAGGCCGGCGACGAGGCCCATCAGGACGAGACGACGATCAGGGATCATGGGGGCGATGACCAGGATTGAATTCGGATTGAGCTCAGGCTGAACGGTTATGGGTAACGGGTGGTTAACGTGCCAGCGGCAAAGGTGTGCTCGACGATTCCAACGGATTGCCCGGTTCATGCGTTCGACAGCCTATGCAGCCTCCCGACCGCGTTACGGCGTCATCGACGTCGTGGTGCTGCTGTTCCGCGAGCTGTGGCTGATGATTCTGGTGTTCGCGATCCTGTTCATCATCGGCGCGGCGGCGGCCCTGACGCTCAAGAAGACCTATACGGCGGGCGCCAGCCTGTTCGTCGGCGTGGGCCAGGAATATGTCTATCAGCCGCGCGTGGGCGCCACGGACCGCGGCGCGCCGCCGGCCGCCGGCGAGGTGGCGCAGTCGGAAGCCGCCATCCTGAACAGCCTTGAGGTCAAGCAGCGGGTCGTGCGCGCCCTGGGCGTCGAGACCTTCCAGGACGGCAAGCCGGCCACGGGCACGCCCGCCGAGCAGGAGGCCGCCGCCGTGCGCGCCGTCAGCGCCGGTCTGGACGTGTCGGCGGCGCCGCTGAGCCCCGTCGTGGGCCTGACCTACAAGAGCGATGATCCCGACCTGTCGGCGCGGGTGCTGAATACGGTGATCGACCAGTATCTGACCTATCGTCGCGAGATCTTCCAGGATCGCGCGACGCCCGCGATCCAGACCCAGCGTCAGACCTTTGAAGGCGAACTGGCGGACGCCGACCGGGCCTATGAGGCCTTCCTGAGCAGCAACAATATCGGCGACTTCGCCACGGCCAAGGCCACGCTGGCGGGCACCTATCAGTCGATCTTCGCCGAGCGGATGAATGTGCAGGCGCAGCTGAACCAGGCCGCTCAGCGTCTGGCGACCCTGGTGGCGCAGCAGAACCGGACGCCGGCGGAAGTCGCGCTGCAGCAGGATCTGAACATTTCGGCGCAGGATCAGATCCTGCAGCTGCGGACCCAGCGCGAGACCCTGTTGTCGCGCTATCAGCCCGACGCCCAGCCGGTGCGCGAGATCGAGAACCAGATCGCCCAGCTTCAGGCCTATGTCGGCACGGGCACCGCCGTCGGCGCCAAGGAAGTCCGTACGGGTCCCAACCCCATCTGGGTCGAGCTGGAGACCACCCGCATCAACGCCCAGGCCGAGCGGGACGCCCTGGCCGCGCGCCTGTCGGTTCTGGATCGCCAGGTCGTCGATCTGCGGGCGCGTCAGGCCCGGCTGACCGAGCTGGAGTCGCGCAACGCCACCTTGGCGGGCAACCGCGAGGTCCTGTCGGCCTCCATCCGCGAGTTCCAGCTGCGCGAGACCCAGAGCCGCGCCGACAACGAACTGGTCAAGGCGGGCGCGGACAATGTCACGGTGATCGAGCGCGCCCAGCCGCCGTCTCGGGGCAAGAGCATGAAGGCCGTGCTGTTCATCGCCGCCTTCCTGTTCGCCGGGTTCACGGCGCTGTGCGTCGGCCTGGTCCGGGTCTTCCTGCGCAAGGGCTTCTCCATGCCTTCGACCGCCAGCCGCACCCTGCAACTGCCGGTCCTGGCCGTCGCGCCGATGAAGCGCGCCTGATCGCCTTACGGTCATGCTAGGCTGACGGCTTAGAGATGAGCGCGTAACCGATTCGATGGTCGATCTGACGACGGAAATGGCGGGACTGTGGGCGGCGCTGGGACCAGCGTCGGCTCATCGTGGCCGCGTGATCCAGTTCGTATCCGCGACCAGCGGCGAGGGGACCTCGACCGTGGCGCGCGAGTTCGCGCGGCTGGCGGCGGTGCGCGCCAGAAAGCCTGTCTGGCTGATCGACGGCGATCTGGCCCAGCAGGGCCAGCTGGACGCGATCGCTGCGGAACCCGAGCGGTTCGGGCGGCTGGCGGCGCCGGTCAAGGCCTCGCCCGACGGCTCGGCCTTCTACGCCGTGACCCCGCCCATGCGCGGCCGCGACGGCCTGCCGGTGCCGCCGGCGCGTCTGATGACGGCGCGCGCCTGTCTGGGCGGGCGGCTGTTCGTCACGCGCTTTCATATGGAGCTGACCCGCGCCGGCCAGCGGGTCGAGCCGCTGGGCGAGGCGCGATACTGGGCGGCGCTGCGTCGCCACGCCGACACCGTGGTCATCGACACGCCCGCCGCCGATCGCAGCGACATGGCGATCACTCTGGCGCCCTTTATCGACGCCACCATCCTGGTGGTCGCGGCCGAAACCACGGCGGCGGGCGATCCGGTGGCCCTGCGGGACGAGATCGACGCCGTGGGCGGTCAGATCGCCGGGGTGGTGATGAACCGCTCGACCTGGTCGCCGCCGGCGATCCTGAAGCGTCTGGCGGGTTAGGCCGCCTGCCGGTTCAGGCGGTCCAGTTCGCGCGCACCGTAAAAATGCGGCTCGAAGCCTTTTATCCAGAACAGTTTTCCTAAGCCGCGGGCGCTGCGGTCCAGCATGTCGGCGCGGCGCGGGCTGGCGATCAGCGTCAGGCCTGCGGCGGCCAACGACCAGACGCCGGCCTGGGCGGCGCCGATGACCATCCAGCGGGCCACCTTGGGCCAGTCGCGCGCGGCGGCGGCGGTCTGGCTGGGACCCTGTCCATAGGCGAAGGCGCGCGTCAGGGCGTAGCGCAGCGTGGCGCGATGCGGGGGCGCGAACTCATCCACCCAGGCGTCGGCGGCCCAGCCGAAACGACCGCCGCGTGACGCCAGGGCGGCGAACAGGGCGTCGTCTTCGCCGCCCGACTGGTCGGCGGCCATGTTGAAGGGGGTGGCGCCGGGCAAGGCGGTGGCCCGCACCAGCAGGGAGTTGCCGCAGCCGTGTGGGATGTCGATGAGGCCGCTGTCCGAAGGGCCTTCACGGCCGAAGAAGCGTTCCAGATAGGACGTGGTCCAGCCGGTCCCCTCGGGCACCCGTCCGCGAATGGGGCCGAAGACGGCGTCGGCGTCGGTCGCTTTTTGGGCGGAAAGCAGGGCCGCCAGCCAGCCGGGCGAGGCGGCCTCGTCGTCGTCGAGGAAGGCGATCAGAGGCGCGGTCGTGGCCGCCAGGCCTTCATTGCGGGCCGTGGCGACGCCCGGACGGGGGGCGTGACGCCAGACTATCGAGACAGAGGCCTTGGCGGCGAGGCGTGCTGTCAGCTCGCGTGAGCTGGCTTGCGGGTCGTTGTCAACGACGATGATCTCGCGCAGGCGATCCACGACGCCGACCTGGGCCAGGACCGATCGGACGGCGCGCTCCAGGCTGTCAGGGCGGCGCAGGGTGGGGATGATGACGGCGACGTCGGCCTGCGTGCTCATGCGGCCAGAACCTCGCCGACGGTGCGGATGTCGCAGCCGGCCTTGCGAGCGTAGTCGATCAGGCGATCAAGGGAATCAGGCGTGCAGCCCCAGGGCGAAGGCGTTTCGCGCACGTCGTGGGTGTAGAGAATCAGCCAGGCTCGCTCGGCGACGGCGCGGTCGATCCAGGCGCGGGCCAGCGCCTCGCCGTCGGGGCCTTCGACGCCGACGCCGGGCAGTTGGTTGCGGTCGCCGCCGTCATGGACCAGGGCCTTGTGCACCCCGCGCAGCGAGGCGTAGCGGGCGCCCAGCTGCTTCTTGGCGCGCGGTGACACCTCGCCATAGGGATAGGCGAAATGCAGCGGCGCGGCGCCGAGGCCCCGCAGGGCGGCGGCGTTGGCGTTCAGATCCGCTTCCAGATCAGCCGACGCCGTGCGGTGGCAATCGACGTGGTCGAGGGTGTGGCCGGCGACCTCATGCCCCTGACGGATCAGGGCGGCGATCTCGTCCGCGTCGGCGAAACGACCCATGTGGCCGTCCTGCCCGAACAGGCCGGCGCAGACGTAGAAGGTGCCGCGCGCGCCGTGTTTCTCCAGCGCCTGGGCCCCCGCATGGGCGGCGCTGGCGGGAATGTCGTCGAAGGTGAAGCTGACGACGGGGCGGTTCAGATCGAGCCGGGCCGGGCGCCGATGCGTCAGGCGCGCGAAGCGGCGACGCAGCTTGCCCTTCAGGCTGACGTCAGGCGTGTAGGGCTGGATCATATCGCCTCCGCATAGAGGGCGACGCGGTAGAGCCGAAGGCTGAA
>JALAGW010000235.1 GCA_022712235.1 Brevundimonas sp.
ATCCTCGGCCTGCCGTCCGAGCCCGCACCGACGCCCTGGTTCTGGACCGACCAGTGCGGGCATAATCTGCAGATTCTCGGAGACCCGGCCGCCGCAGACGCCGTTGTGGAGCGTGGGGAAGGCGTGCGGCTTTACCTGCGTCAGGGCGCTCTGGTCGGGGCCGTCTGCCTGGACCGGCCGCGCGATTTCGCCGCCGCGCGTCGCCTGATCGGCCAGACTCTCAAGCCCGAAATCGCATCCGATCCGTCCGTCGACCTGCGCAAGGCCGTCTGAAGCGCGCTCGCGTCAGACCTGGGGACGTATGCCGCCGGTCGCGGCGGTGATCTGGTCGCACACCTCGATCAGACGATCGCGCGCCTGATCGTCGTTCTCCGGCCTGAACAGATCGGTGGCCAGCACCGTGGCGGTGAAGACCGCCTCGCCCTGCAGGTCGAAGATCGGCACGGCGGTGGCCCGCAGGCCAGGGATCAGATCGCCCCGGATAGCCGAGTAGCCGTCTCGCTGCACACGCGCGCGCAGGCCCTCGACATCAACCGGCTGGAACTGCGGCTGGGTCTCGCGCTCGACCATCTGACGCGTCGCCGCCTCGGATCGGAAAGCCAGAAACACATGCCCCGTCGCCGAACTGAGCAGCGGCAGGGGCGAGCCGACCATCAGCGAGGTCGAGATGGCCGGCGTGCCCATGATCCAGCGCACCACGATCGGCCCGGTCGGCCCCAGGGCGCCCATCTGCACCGTCCGTCCCGTCTCGGCGACATAGTCGGTCAGGGCGATGGCCGCCTCGCGGAAACTGTCCATCCGCGACAGCGCCGCCAGCCCCAGACGCAACGCGCCCGGCCCCAGTTCATAGCGACCTGTCGCGCTATCCTGACGCGCCATGCCAGCGGCGATCAGGCTGGCCAGATAGCGGTGCGCCTGCGACGCCGACAGATCCGACGCCTGCGCGATCGCGCCCAGCGCCGCTGCTCCGTTCTGCGCCGCCAGCACCTCCAGCACGCGCAGGCCGATGCCCACGGACTGAATGCCCTGCCGTCGCTCGCCTGCCTCGCTCATTCCGCCTCCGCCTTGATCATCAAGCGCCAAGGTACACGGTTTTGCCGCAGAGCAATCCGTTTGGATATGATCTGGATCGTCTCGCCAAATGGCCGCGCTGATTTCGACGGCCCCTGGGACCGCAGGCGCCGGATGAATCCCGCGACCGTGCTGAACACATGAGCGACGTAGTATATCTTGCCTCGTCCAGGCCCATTGCCCCTGTCCGCGCCTCCGAGGAACACATTATGACCGTCAAAGCCTATGGCGCCCACGCCGCCGACAAGCCGCTCGAAGCGCTCGACATCTTCCGCCGCGCGCCCGGCGACCACGACGTCCAGATCGAGATCGCCTATTGCGGCGTCTGCCACTCCGACCTGCATACCGTGCGCGGCGAATGGGCCGGCACCCTCTACCCCTGCGTGCCGGGTCACGAGATCGTCGGTCGTGTGTCCGCCGTCGGCGCCCACGTCAGCCGCTTCAAGGAAGGCGATCTGGTCGGGGTCGGCTGCATGGTCGACAGCTGCCAGGCCTGCGCCGCCTGCGACGAAGGGCTTGAGCAATACTGCGAAGGCACGGGCATGGTCGGCACCTATAACGGCCCCACGCCGGACGCCCCCGGCCACACCCTGGGCGGCTATTCGCAACGCATCGTCGTCAGCGACAAGTTCGTGGTGAAGGTCAGCCACCCCGAGGACCAACTGGCCGCCGTCGCCCCCCTGCTGTGCGCCGGCATCACCACCTGGTCGCCGCTGCGGCACTGGAACGCCGGCCCCGGCAAGAAGGTCGGCGTCGTCGGCATCGGCGGCCTGGGCCACATGGGGGTCAAGCTGGCCCGCGCCCTGGGCGCCGAAGTCGTGGCCTTCACCACCTCGGAAAACAAGCGTGAAGACGCCAAGGCCCTGGGCGCCCATCAAGTGGTCGTGTCGCGCAACCCCGATGAGATGAAGGCGCACCGCGGCAGCTTCGACCTGATCATCAACACGGTGGCCGCCAGCCACGATCTGGACGCCTACACCAGCCTGCTGCGCCGCGACGGGGCCCTGGTTCTGGTCGGCGTGCCCGAGCACAACCACCCCTCGCCACAGTTCGCCTCACTGATCTTCCGGCGCAAGTCCATCGCCGGTTCGATGATCGGCGGCATCGCCGAGACCCAGGAGATGCTCGACTTCTGCGCCGAGCATAACATCGTCGCCGACATCGAGATGATCCCGATCCAGCAGATCGAGGACGCCTACGCCCGCATGACCAGGAGCGACGTGAAATACCGCTTCGTCATCGACAGCGCGAGCCTGGCGGCGGACTAGGGATCACCCTGCTCACGGTTCCAGTTGGACAGCGAGACGCAGGGGCTGGAGCATTCCGGGCGGTGGTGGGGCAAGCCGGCGTCCTTGCACGGACGATTGCAGGTCAGCGCCCACCGTCTCCTTGGCGGGCGAGGCAGCCTCTACGCGCGAAACGACGCCGTCGGCCTCTATCCAGAGCTTGAGCTCCAGAGGCGGCGTCGGCTGATCCGGCGCCGGGCGCGTCTGGTGCAATTGGAGTCGCAGGCTGGAGGCCGACGAACCGTCCTCCTCCAACCAGGTCTTGACGGTGCGCGTGGCCGCCTCGGCATAGGCGACCCAGGCGGCGGGAGCGGCGTCTGGCGCAAGGCTATGCACCTGGGCCTGGACCGGCGCGGCCATCCCCAAAGCGGCCGCCAAGCCAGTCGCCAGGGCGCGCCAGCCTGACATCTTGGGGCGGGAAACGACGCCGGTCACGGCCTTATCGAGCCTGCTGCGCGGCGGCCTGAGGCAGGCGTTCGCGCTCGAAGGTGATGGTCGACAGGCGACCGTCCAGGGCCTGAACCACCTCGGCGGTCAGGTCGTTGGCGAAATTGCCGCCCAGGGCCGAGTTACGGTCCAGCAGCAGGCCGCACGCCTTGGCGGCATAGACCTGGGCGATGGCGGGCTGGGCTTCGTTGGCGATGCGTTCCATCGCCCTGACGCGAGTGGCCTCGACCTCCTGACTGGCGTGGGCGGCCTTCTGCTGCAGGGTCTGCCATTGAGCGGCGAGAATCTCGGCGCGCTGGCGGCGGGCGGCGTTGTCGGGCTGACTCTCGAGGGCGCGCAGTTCGGCCTCCAGAGGCTGGCGCTCGGTTTCGATCTCGCTCTGAGCGGCGGCGGCCAGTTCCTGAAGGCGGGCGCTGGCGGCCTTGCCGGCGGCGGCGTTGGCGAAGACCGCCTCTCGCGACAGCAGGCAGACGCCAGGGATGACCGGCCCGCCCAGCGGCTGGGCGGCCGGGGCCTGCTGCGCGGCGGCCGGCAGGGCGGCGCTCGCGGCGGCGGCGAAAGTCAGAGCGGCGAAGAAGGTGCGGGTGGTCATGGGTCAGACTTTCTTGGATTTGGTCGGCTTGGCAGCCGGTTCGGCGGGCGTCGTCGCCTGCGCCTGCAGGGTCAGAAGCGCGCCGAAACGCTCCAGCGAGGCCAGATGGAAGTGAACCAGCGCCAGCCAGCCCCGACGGTGCCAGTCCAGCACGACAGCTTCGTCAAGGTTTGCGAACCGTTCGGTGTCGATCACCTGAAAACCATCGAGGCCCAGCTTGCGGCCGTCCGGCAAGGTGGCGTCGGCGCGGCGGTCGATCAGCAAGTTTTGAGCGCGCAGGGCATCGCCAAAGGCCTGGGTCGCGGCGGCCTCGCTCTGGAAGGTGTTGCAGAAAGCCATGGCGTCCTGCGTCAACTTCGCAGGCTGGTCCGCATCGAACAGCGCGGTCCCCTCCTCTCCCGAGCGCGCCACACGCTCTGAGGCGGCGTCGATGGCCAAGGCGAAACCCTCAGGGTTCACGGTGGCGATGAAGCCGAACGGATAGCGGCGCACATAGGCGGGCACATAGGCTTCGTCCGTCCAACGGCCGTCGGCGACGAACAGGTTGCGCTGTTCCAGACCCAGGAGGGCGACGGGCTGCGCCCCCTCTCCGGCTGAGAAGACGATCGGATAGCTGCGGGCGGCGGCGGCGATCTCGCTGACCACCACGGGGACGAAGGGGGTGTCGGCGGCAAAGGCCGCGTCGCCGTCCTTCAGGCGCCAGGCGCCGTGCTGGGCCGCCGAGAGCGGCTGCGGGTCGCGATAGAAGAGGGGCAAGGCGGAGGCCTCGGACATGGGGATACTCCAGTCGGAAAAAGGGAGCGAGGAGGGAGGCGCCTCGGCCTCCCTCCCGCGGTCGTTACTCGCCGAAGCCGAGGAAGCGGCTGGTGATGATGGCGGGAATGTCGCCGGTCGGCTTGGGACGGGCGCGCTCGGCCAGACGGGCGGCCTCGGCCACGACGGAACTGCTGGCGGAGGAGGCCGCCGTCAGGGCGCCGGTGTTGACCGCCGCCACCGCAGGAATGCCCACAGCGTCGCCCTTGACCTGGATGTTGGCGGCGTTGACCACCTGCAGCGCGGCCAGGTTGACGTTGCCCGAAACACGGATGCCCGCCTCGCCCGCGTCGATCGTGCCGAGCGGCGCGATCAGGTCCACATCGCCCGCCGGGATTTCCGGGATCGGGTTCAGGGTGGCGATGCCGGCGCCGGTGTTCTGGGTCGGCGGCGACAGGGTGACGTTGCCATACAGGTCATAGACCCGGCGCGGCGGCTGATAGACGGCGGTCGACTTGGACCCCCGCCCGGCGTTGATGTCGCCCTGGGCCGACCACATCAGCAGATCGCCGCCGAAGGTGGTGAAGACCCGGCTCTGCCCCAGCAGGACGGAGCCCAGAGAATAGACGTCGATGTCGCCCGACCCCATGGACAAGACGCCCGCCGTCGAAGGCGGCGCCACGCCGCCGACACCGATCACCGTCTGACCGCCCGCCACCAGCATCTCGACATTGCCGCCAAACAGGGTCCGCACGCCCGAGCCGCCGAACATGGTCAGGTCCCCGGCGTAGGAGATGGCCTGACCCTCGGCGTCCTTCTCGGGAAGCAGAACGGCAATGGCGTTGCGGCCGCGCAGGTAGCTGCCGAAGCGCGCGCCATTGGGGTCGTTGTATTCGCGACCGCCCGCCTTCAGTTCGTCGAAATAGGCCTGTCGGACGAAGACGGCGCGCTGCTGACGATCCAGACCGTCGAAGTAGGTCAGGGCGTCCTTGGCGTCCGCCGCTTCATAGCCGAAGCGCTCCTTCAACCACTGGATCAGCTCGACGTCGTAGGTCTTGACCACCTTGCCAGGCTGGTCGGCCAGGGGACGCCCGACCTCGGCCAGATTGGCCGGATCAAGATACAGCTTGGCGAAGGCGTCATAGTTGGGACCGCCCGCCCCGACCC
>JALAGW010000236.1 GCA_022712235.1 Brevundimonas sp.
CAGCTGGACGACCGCGAGGATGGTCAGGATGAGGGGGAAACGCGGACGGGCGACAGCGGTCATTTCGGATCTCGGGTTCTCAGCATCTGCAGGGCGGTCATCAACCCCTTGCCGGGCCGCATCAAGCCCAGGGCCAGGGCGGCGACCAGCGGCAGCCAGACGATCAGATGCAGCCAGAGAGGCGGACGCCAGGCGATCTCGACCGCCAGGGCCGAGAAGCCGACGATGAATCCGGCGATCTGCATGATGAAGGTGGCGGCGCCGTCGCCGGTCTCGACCGAGGCTAGGTCGTAGCCGCAGGCCTCGCAGGTCGGACGGACCTTCAGGAAGCCCTGGAACAAGGGGCCGTCGCCGCAGTTCGGGCAACGGCCGGACAGACCCGCCCGGATCGCCTGCCCGCCAAGCAAAGCGGCGCGGGACTGCTCGTCCCGCGCCGTTTCAAGTGCAGAGCCTGGCTCCGTCGTCCTCACCCGAAGGTGACGTAGACGAAGGCGAACAGGAAGAGCCAGACCACGTCGACGAAGTGCCAGTACCAGGCGGCGGCCTCGAAGCCGAAGTGCTTCTGCGGCGTCATCTGACCGGCTTGCAGACGCAGCAGGCAGACGGCCAGGAAGATGGTGCCGATCAGGACGTGGAAGCCGTGGAAGCCCGTCGTCAGGAAGAAGACCGAACCATAGAGCTTCGAGTGGGTCGCGGCTTCGTTGAAGAAGTAACCCTCGTGCAGGATGTGATGATACTCATAGGCCTGAACGCCGGTGAACAGCACGCCCAGCAGGACGGTGATCAGCAGACCCAGCTTGGCGGCCTTGCGGTCGCCGACCTGCAGCGCGTGGTGCGCCCAGGTGACGGTCGTGCCCGACAACAGCAGGATGACCGTGTTCAGCAGCGGCAGGCCCCAGGGGTCCAGCAGCTCGACGCCCTTGGGCGGCCAGGTCTTCCAGGCGGCGGCGGTATCCATCCAGTTGCCGACTTCCGGGGTCAGGGCGCGCGACTCGGTGAAGAGCGCCATGTCGAAGAACATCCAGAAGAAGGCGACGAAGAACATCACTTCCGAAGCGATGAACAGGATCATGCCGTAGCGCAGGCCGATCGAGACGACCGGGGTATGGTCGCCCTTCTTCGATTCCTTGATGACGTCAGACCACCAGCCGTACATGGCGTAGAGGACGCCCGCCAGACCGGCGAAGAAGACGTACTTGGTGCCGGCTTCAAGGCCGAACAGGCCCTTCATCCAGATGACCGCGCCCACGAACATGACCACGCAGGCCATGGACGAGATCAGCGGCCAGGGGCTCGGGTCCACCAGGTGATAGTCGTGATGCGGTTTCGCGTGCGCGTCGGCCATTCCAGGGTCTCTGAATTAAGGCGAGAGATCGTTCTTACAGGGGCTATAGCCTCCGCTATCCGGCTTTGCCAGTAGCGGATTGACCGGAAGCGGCCTGCTGGAACCCTTTGGTGGGGAAGAAGGTGTAGCTGAGCGTGATTTCACGCACGCCCTTGGACTCGGCGTCGGTCGCGATTTCGGGCGCGACGAAATACTGAACCGGGAATTCCTTGGTCTCGCCAGGGCCGATTTCCTGCCCCTCGAAGCAGAAGCACTGCAGCTTCTGGAAATAGGGACCGGCGCGTTCCGGCACGACGTTGTAGGCGGCCGTGGCGTGGATCGGTTGATCCGAGGTGTTGGTCACCTTGAAATAGGCCATGCCGGTTTCGCCGATTCGCACCCTTTGGCTGACCTGTTCGGCCTTGAACTCCATCGGCAGGTTGCGGACGTTGGTGTCGAAGCGGATCAGGACGCTCTGGTCCAGGATCTGGGTCGGGGCGGCCTCGGCCTTCTTCACCGTGCCGTCAAAGCCGGTCACCTGACAAAAGAGACGATACAGCGGCACGGCGGCGAAGGCGGCGCCGGTCATGCCCATGACCACGGCCGCGCAGATCAGGGCGACGAGGTTCTTGCGGTCCTTCACCGGGCCGGCTCCGCGACCGGGGCCTCCAGCGCCGGCAGGGCCGGGTCGGCGCGTTCCAGCGTCGCGGCGGCGGCGGCCTCGGCCGCCTTGCGCGCCGGGGTGTTGCGCGGAAGGTTGGGCACCGTGACGATGAAGACCAGGACGATGAAGCCGACCAGGCCCAGGGCGATGGCCACGTTGCGGCGCTTGCGCGCCTGAACTTGCTCGTCGGTCAGCTTGACAAAATCAGGACGGGTCACGCGGTCAGGCTCCCAGGCCCGGCAGCTGCTCGACCAGGAGGGCCGAGAACAGCGCCATCAGATACAGGATGGAAAAGGCGAACAGATTGCGGGCCGGTTTGGCCTCGGCCCGGACGTCATACAATGCGGCCTCTCGCCCCACCGCCTCGGCCTTGTCCGGCTGGTCGCCGGCGCGCGAGCGCCACAGGCGGACGGCCAGAGCCAGAAAGAACAGGCCTCCGGCCACCGACACCGCCAGATAGACGACGCCGCCGAGGCCCAAGAAGGCCGGAGCGATGGCCACCGGCACGAAGATCAGGCTGTAGATCAGGATTTGCAGACGGGTCGACTTCGCCCCGCGCGCAACCGGCATCATCGGAATGCCCGCCTTGGCGTAGTCGCCGGCCGAATAGAGGGCCAGGGCCCAGGAATGCGGCGGGGTCCACAGGAAGATGATGGCGAACAGCAGCCAGGCCTGCCATGGCGCGTCACCCGTGATCGCCGCCCAGCCGATGACCGGCGGGAAAGCGCCGGCCGCGCCGCCGATGACGATGTTCTGGGGCGTCCTGCGCTTCAGCAGCAGGGTGTAGAAGCCGGCGTAGTAGATGATGGTCAGGGCCAGCAGACCGCCGGCCAGCCAGTTGGTCGTCATGCCCAGCAGCATGACCGAGAAGATCGACAAGATGACGCCAAAGGCCATGGCGTCATTCTTACGGACGCGTCCCGCCGCGACAGGGCGTCCACGCGTGCGGCGCATCAGGGCGTCGGTCTCGCCCTCCAGCGCCATGTTCAGCGCGCCAGCAGCCCCCGCCCCTACGGCGATGCAAAGGACTGCGATGGCGGCCAGCAGCAGGTTGGGATGCCCCGGCGCCACGACCAGCCCGGTCACGGCGGTAAAGACCACCAGCGACATGACGCGCGGCTTCAGCAGCTGGAAGAAGTCTTCCGGCTGGGCGGTGGTCACAAGGGGAGCTTGGCGGTCGGTCATGGTCATAAAAAGCCGAAGGCCGCCCTTCCGGTTGCGAAAGGGCGGCCTCTCCAGGGTTATCCGGATCGGATCAGTGGTTGTCCGCCTTGACCACCGGCAGTTCGTTGAACTGGTGGTGCGGCGGGGGCGACGACAGGGTCCACTCCAGGGTGGTGGCGCCTTCGCCCCACGGATTGGCCTCGCCCTTGCGACGACGGATCGCGGCTTCGGCCAGCATGACCAGGAAGACGGCGACGCCGACGATGGTGATCAGATAGCCGACCGACGAGATGTGGTTCCAGTAGGTGAAGGCTTCCGGATAGTCGATGTAACGACGCGGCATGCCCTGCAGACCCAGGAAGTGCTGCGGGAAGAAGACCAGGTTCACGCCGACGAACATGATCCAGAAGTGGGTCGCGCCGAGGAACTCGTTGTACTTCACGCCGAACATCTTCTCGAACCAGTAGTAGAAACCGGCGAAGATCGAGAAGACGGCGCCCAGGGACAACACGTAGTGGAAGTGGGCCACGACGTAGTAGGTGTCGTGCAGGCTGTAGTCGATGCCGGCGTTCGACAGGACCACGCCGGTCACGCCGCCGAGGGTGAACAGGAAGATGAAGCCCATCGCCCACAGCATGGGCGTCTTGAAGGTGATGGAGCCGCCCCACATGGTGGCGATCCAGCTAAAGATCTTCACGCCGGTCGGCACGGCGATGATCATCGTCGCGGCCACGAAGTAGGCCCGCAGGTTGATGCTCATGCCCACGGTGTACATGTGGTGCGCCCACACGATGAAGCCGATGAAGCCGATGGCGACCATGGCGTAGGCCATGGCGAGGTAGCCGAAGATCGGCTTCTTCGAGAAGGTCGAGACGATGTGCGAGATGATGCCGAAGCCCGGCAGGATCATGATGTAGACTTCGGGGTGACCGAAGAACCAGAACAGGTGCTGGTACATCACCGGATCGCCGCCACCGGCCGGATCGAAGAAGCTGGTGCCGAAGTTACGGTCCGTCAGCAGCATGGTGATGGCGCCCGCCAGAACCGGCAGCGACAGCAGCAGCAGGAAGGCCGTGATCAACACGCCCCAGGCGAACAGCGGCATGCGGTGCAGGGTCATGCCCGGCGCGCGCATGTTGAAGATGGTGGTGATGAAGTTGATCGCCCCCAGGATCGACGAGGCGCCGGCGACGTGCAGCGAGAAGATCGCCAGGTCGAACGACGGCCCCGTGTGGCCCATGGTGGAGAGCGGCGGATAGGCCGTCCAGCCGCCGCCGAAGCCCTTGCCCGGGCCGCCGTCGACGAACATCGAGATGACCAGCAGGACGAAGGCGGCGAACAGCAGCCAGAAGGAGATGTTGTTCAGGCGCGGGAAGGCCATGTCCGGCGCGCCGATCATGATCGGCGTGAAGTAGTTGGCGAAACCGCCCATGGTCGCCGACATGACGACGAAGAAGACCATGATCAGGGCGTGGGCCGTGAC
>JALAGW010000237.1 GCA_022712235.1 Brevundimonas sp.
CCGCCCGCACCGCCGGCGCCCCCCGCGCCGCCGGCTCCGCCGCCCGGGCGTGTGACGACCTACTACTCGTCGAACGGCTTCTACTTCGAGAACGCCACGCCGGAGCAGCGCGCCGAGGCGGACGCCGCGCAAGCCGTCGCCCGCGAGGCTCGGGCTCTGGCCGCCGACGCCCGTCGTCAGGGGGAAGAGGCCCGTCGACAGGCGGCCGAAGCCCGTGCCCAGGCGGCGGTCGCCCGCCAGCAAGGCGAGGAGGCGCGCCGTCAGGCGGTCCAGGTCCGCGCCCAGGCCGCCGTCGCCCGTCAACAGGCCGAACAGGCGCGCGCTCAGGCGGTCGTTGCTCGTCAACAGGCGGCTCAGGCGCGTGTCCAGGCGCGCGAACAGATGGGGCGCGGCGCGGAAAACATGCATCGCGGCGCGGACAACATGCGCCGCGAAGCGGTCCGCCTGCGCGATCCCGCCTATCGCGCCGAGCAGATCGCCCGCAACCGCGAGCAGGGCAACATCGTCACCGACGCCGAACTGATCGCTCTGGGCCCGAAACTGGTCGAACAGGCCGCTGACCTGGATCGTCGGGCGGAAGAACTGGCCGCACGGGCGAAAGAACCGGCCTAGTTACGTCTAAAGGCAAGGGCTCTGTCGTGCGGCGCGCGTCGCACGGCGGAGCTTTCGTCTATGGCTCGTGGGCGGACGGAGCGATAGGCTGAGGCATGGCCCGCTGTTTCCTGATCCTGTCCGCCGTCGCCGCTGTTTCCCTGTCGGCCTGCGCGTCTGCCCCCAAGGTCGTCGCCACCCCGCCGACGGCCCTGCCGAGCACGGCGCCGACCTATCGTTTGATCGCCCCCGATCCCTTGTCTGCGGCGGATCAGGCAGTGCAGACGGCGGTTCGCGCCCAACTGGACGCCCAGGGCTGGCGCGAAACACGCGAGGCCCCAGCCTGGCGGATCGAGGCCGCCTACGCCGTGCGTCCGCAAAAGACGGGGACCTATTCCGATGCGTCGGCGCGAGAGGGCGATTGGCTGGATGCGCCGGTCGTGCCGCAATGGTGGGGCGCCAAGCGCCTGACACACAGCCTGACCTTGACGCTGCACGGCCCCGAGGCCGAGCCGGGGACCTATCAGGCCAGCGCCGTGACCACCGTGGGGCCGCGCCGGGCCGATGAGGCGCTGGTCCTTCTGGCCGCCGCCGCGGTGGCCGAGCTGAAGCCCTAGTCGCTCTCGATTAGGCGGGGCAGGGTCAGGACGAAGGTCGCGCCGAACGTCCCGGCCTCATAGCGGACATGGCCGCCGTGACGCTCGGCCACGGTGCGGACGAAGGCCAGACCCAGGCCCGCGCCCCTGTGATCGGCGTCGCCGTGGCCGAAGGGCTGGAACAGCCGCCGCGCCGCCTCGGCCGAGAGGCCCGGCCCCTGATCGCTGATGCGGACCTTGCAGAGTTCGGCGTCGTCGGACGTCTCGATGTCCAGGGTGCAGGCGATGACGCCCTTTGGCGGGCCGTATTTCAGCGCATTGTCCAGAAGATTGGTCAGCAGCCGGCGCAAGAGGGCGGGGTCGCCCTGGACCAGGTATTCTTCCTCGCCGGTCGGCGTCTGGATGGTCACGCCCTTGGCCGAGGCCTGGGGCCACAGGGTGTCGGCGGCGTCCATCAAGACCTGGCCGAGATCGAGAACCACGGCGCGATAGGGTTGGGACTCGGCGCGGGCCAGTTGCACATAGCCTTCGGCCAGATCCAGCGTCTGGCGGGCGTAGTCGCCGATGCGGCGCTCGAAGGCGGGGTCGGTCCGGCTCTGGCTTCCTTCCAGCAGGGTCAGGATCGAGACCTGGGGCGCGCGCATGTCATGGCTGAGCAGTTGCAGCGCCTGTTCGCGCTGGCGCTCGGCGACGCGGAACAGGGTCATGTCGGCGAAGCGGACGATGTGGCCGATGGGCTGGCCCGAGGCGTCGGTCAGGGCTGCGGCGGCGACCTTCATGGTGCGGCCGCCGGGCGTCTGGATGTCGCCGGGATCGGCGTCTTCAGCCGTCAGGAAACGGCGCCATGACGGCTCGCCCAAGGACTGGAACAGGGCCGCCAGGTCGGCTTGTCCGTCCAGCGCGCGGCCGAACAGATGGCGCGCCCGGTCGTTGGACAGCAGGACGCGTCCCGCCGGATCGGCGACCACGGTGGCGTCTGGCAGGCTGCGCAGGGCGTCGGAGATGAAGCGGTCCAGGTCGCGAAGTTGTTTCAAGGCCGCGCGCAGGGTGTCCACCTGTTTGGCCACCACGTCGCCCTGGGGACGGAACGAGGCCAGGGTTGCGCCGGGCAGGGACGGGGCGTCGCGCTCGAAGGTCTCGACCTCGCTTTGCATATAGGCCGAGGCGGCGGCCAGACGCCGCCAGCTCCAGAAGGGGTAGGCCAGGGCCAGTCCCGCGACGGCGGCGGCCGGCGGGAACCACAGGTTCGCGCTCAGGAAGGCCGTCAGGCTGGCGGCCAGGGTCAGGACGATCAGCCCCGCGCCCAGCATCATGTTGGCGAAGGGGCGCAGGAACAGGAAGCCGCCGACCAGCAGGGTCAGGGGCGCCAGCGACAGCGCCAGCACCCAGGCCGGGGAAAGGGCGCGCGGGCCGCCGCCCTCCAGCAGGGTCTGCAGCAGGGCGGCTTGAATCTCGACGCCGGGGCTCAGTTCGCCGTGGGGCGCGGCCGGGGTGGCGTAGCGGTCGCCCAGGCCCGGCGCGGTCGCCCCGACCAGGACCAGCTTGTCCTTCAGAAAGGCGGCGGGGACTTCGCCGCTCAGCACGTCGGCGAAGGCCAGGGGGCGGAAGCGTCCCGGCGGACCGCGATAGGCGATGGCCTCGGGGCGGGCGGCGATCAGGGCGTCGGGCGTGGCGGCGTCGGGGTCGGGAGCGGGCGCTGCGACCCGCGTTCGGGCCAGCGGCAGGATCAGTTGCGGCCAAGCCTGGTCCCCCCCCTGCATGTAGAGCGGCAGGCGGCGGATCACGCCGTCGCCGTCCACCGTCAGATTGACATGGCCGAGGCCGGCGGCGGCATGGGCCAGAGGCGCGGTTGGTTCGCCGACCCGCCAGGGGGCGCCGTCCTCGCCCGGCGCATCGACCAGCAGGGGCAGATAGACGTTCTTCGCCCGCGTCAGCGCCGCCGCCAGGGCCGGGTCGTCGGCTTCCGGCTCGGTGAACAGAACGTCGTAGGCGACGGCGCGAGGACCGGCCTGGGTCAGGCGGTCGATCAGGTCGGCGTGGACCGCGCGCGACCAGGGCCAGCGGCCGAGCGCCTGCAGGCTGCGGTCGTCGATGGCGACGATGACGACCGCCTCGTCTGCAGGCCCGTCCTGAAGCCGGATCAGGGCGTCATAGACCAGGTTGTCGGCCCGGTCGGCGGCGGAACCGAGCGCCAGCCAGCCGACCATCAGGGCGGTCAGGGCGGCGACCCGGCCCCACTCGATCAGGGCCCGGCGACCTGTCAGCCTGGCGCCCCGCGGCCGGACGTCCGCCATGGATCAGCGTCCGATGCGCAGTTGCTGCGGCTCTGACCAGACCTGTAACAGGCGGCCGAAGCGATGGCGCGCGCCCTGAACCCGCCAAGTGTAAACGCCGGGCGGCAGGTCGGTCAGGGTAAAGGCCTGGTCGGTCAGGCCGGGATGGTCGATCAGCGGCGATCCCTCGGGCGCGCCGTCGGCGCCTTCTCGAGACAGCTGGAAACGAAACTGGGCCTCGCCTTCGCCCTCGGCCTCCCAGCGAAAGCGATAGAAGCGCCGACCGTCGAGGGCCGAATTGCTGGACGCCAGGCCGCCGACGCCGTTGCGGGCCCGAATGAAGCTGTAGGTGGTGCTGCGCCCTTCGACCCCATCGGGCGATAGGGCGCGGAGCCGCAGGAAATAGGCGCCGTCCGTCAGGCCGGCGAAGGTCAGGCGCCGCTCGTCCGACGCGGAATCCGTCTCGGCGAAGGCGTCGACCATGCCCGCATCCGTCGCCAGTCGCCCGCGATAACGGTCCGCGCCGGACAGGGCGTCGATGTCGAAGACGGCCTCGCGCCCTGACTGGACCTCGTCGGGGCGGGTCAGGGC
>JALAGW010000238.1 GCA_022712235.1 Brevundimonas sp.
TGGTGCGGGCCGCCACCCTCGGCTTCGCCGCCGCCGCCGCCGTGATCGGCTTCAGCCCCTGGCTGATCCTGACCCTGCCGGCCCTGATGCTCGCGGGCGCCGGCGGGGTCCTGCCCCTGTCCAGCTTCAACGTCACGGTGCAGATGTCGGTGCCGCGCTGGGTCGTGGCGCGGGCGCTGGCGCTTTATCAGATGGCGGCCTTCGGCGGCATGGCGGGCGGCAGCTGGCTGTGGGGCTCGCTGGCCCAGACGCAAGGCCTGGACATGGCGCTGGGCCTGTCGGCGGGGGTGCTGGTCCTGTGTGTCCTGATCGGCCTGCGCGTCCCCCTGCCCTCGACCGCCAACCTGAACATGGACTTGCTGCGGCGCTGGACCGAGCCCGAGACGCAGCTTCCGATCGAGCCGCGCAGCGGGCCGGTGGTGGTCTCCATCGCCTATCGCATCCGCGAGGAAGACATCGACGACTTCCTGGCCGTGATGGACGAGCGCCGCCGCGTGCGTCGTCGCGACGGGGCGCGCCAGTGGCGCCTGATGCGCGACCTGGCCGAGCCGGACGTCTGGGTCGAGAAATACCAGACCGCGACCTGGCTGGACTACGTCCGCCACAACCAGCGCATCACCCAGGCCGACGCCGACATCTCGCAGCGGATCTACGCCCTGCATCAGGGGCCGGACAAGCCGGTGGTGCATCGCCTGATCGAGCGGACGACCGCGCCCCTGGCCGCCAACCTGCACGGCGACCGCCACTATGGCGAACCGCTGACGGACCCGACGCGCTCGTCGTGATCGTCACAAGAAAAGGCCACGCCCGAGCGATCGGACGCGGCCCCTTCCCGTCGATGTCGCGGGCCTAGTGCGGCGAGGCCACCGGGCCTTCGCTATCCCGGCCCTTGGTGCGGGCGCAGGCCACGGCGAAGACGGTCAGCAGCAGATAGCCCGCCACCGGCACGAAGAAGCCCAGGTGGATGTCGCCCGAGCGGTCGGCCACCTGGGCCGCCAGCAGGGGCAGCAAGGCGCCGCCGATGATGCCGAAGACCAACAGGCCAGAGGTCGCGGCGGCCGGCGCCGAGGACCGCTCCAGCGTCAGGGTGAAGATGCTGGGGAACATGATGGAGTTGAAGAAGCCGACTGCCAGGGCCGCATAGGCCGCCGTGACGCCGCCCGTCTGGGTGACGATCAGGCACAGGGAGGCCGCGACCACGGTGCAGAGGCTCAGCAGGACCCCGGCGTGGATGCGGGTCAGCAGCCAGGAGCCGATGAAGCGACCGACCATGGCCCCGCCCCAGTAGAGGGCGACCATCTTGCCCGCCGCCTCGACCGGGATGTTCAGCACGTCGGGGCCGGACAGGAAGTTGGTCAGCATGTTGCCGATGGCCACTTCCGAGCCGACGTAGATGAAGATGGCCAGGGCGCCGAACAGGGCCCAGCGCGACTTCAGCGCCGAGAAGATGGCGGCGGCGCCGACCGGCTCGGCGGCGTCATGGACCGGGGCGGCGGCGTTGATCTGCTTGCGCGCCGAGAAGATGAAGGCGGCGATCAGGGCGAAGAAGGCGCCCATGCCCAGGAAGGCGATGTCGATGCTGCGCAGGGACTCGCCGCGCGTGGCCACGGTGACGACGGCGCCGGCCGCGAAGACCCCGCCGGTCAGCAGGACGTGCGCCCCCAGCCAGGGCCCGACCGTGGCCCCCAGGGAGTTGAAGGCCTGGGAGAAGACCAGGCGGAAGTGCGAGCTCTTCTTGGTGCCCAGCTCGGCCACCAGAGGATTGGCCGCCACCTGCAGCAGGGTCACGCCCGAGGCGATGACGAACAGGGCCAGCAGGATGCCGGGATAGAAGTCGATGATGGTGGCGACCGGCACGATCAGGCAGCCCAGGACCATGGTCAGCAGGGCGGCGATGATCGAGCGGCTGTAGCCCAGACGCGTCAGCACCGCCGCGGCCGGCAGGGAGGCCACGCCATAGGCGATGAACCAGGCGAAGGTGGTCAGGAAGGACTCGGTATAGCTGAGGTCGAACACCCGCCGCACCGCCGCGATCAGCGGGTCGATCAGCGAGGTGGCGAAGCCCCAGGCGAAGAAGAGGCTGGTGACATAGGCGAAGGCGAGGCCCGTGCCGCGCGCGGCTCCCCCCGTCCCGTTTTGCGGTTGGCTCATGGTCGCTCCCCGAAGGACCGCGACGACGGCGCCGCGATATACAAGAACTGTCTAGGCAAGACGGCGCGGCGTCCAGAGCAGGAAGCGCGCCCGAAAATCACGCTGAGGCAAAAAAGAGGGGGCCGGCCCCGAAAGACACGGCCCCCAGTCGGCTCAGAAGAGAGAGGGGATCAGAAGCGGTAGTTGACGCCGACCAAGAAGGTGCGGCCGTACTTCTGGAAGTCGATGGTGCGGCGCTCGTCGCCGTTTTCGAAGGTCTTGAACGGCTCGTCGGTCAGGTTGTTGACCTGGGCCAGGATCGACAGACCCTCGGCCGGACCCGACTGGAACTCGTAGCCGATCTGGGCGTCGATGATGCTTTCCGCTGCGACCGAACGCAGGGTGCGGCCGTTGCCGAAGCCGGCGACCTCGCCCAGGAAGTCCGAACGGTAGCGGTGCGAGAGGCGGGCCTGGAAGCCGTACTTCTCGTAATAGACCGTGGTGTTGACCACCGTTTCCGACAGACCCGGCAGGGTGGTCGGAGCCTGGGTCGGATCGGGCTGGATCTCGCTGTCGGTCCAGGAGGCGCTGAACTGGCCGCCGAAGCCTTCCAGCATCGGATGGAAGATGTCGAACGGCGCCGAGACCGCGAACTCCGCCCCCTTGATCCAGCCGCCGTCGCCGTTGTCCGGCGCGCCGATCAGGCCTTCACGCAGGACCGGCTCGGGGTTGCCGACGCCGATCGGGTAACCGGTGAAGTCGAAGACCTGGTTGTGGTTGTAAACATAGCTCTCGAGGTTCTTGTAGTAGGCCGCCAGCGAGACATAGCCCCGACGGTTGGCGAAATACTTCTCGATCGAGATGTCGGCCACGTCGGCGATGAAGGGACGCAGTTCCGGGTTGCCGCCCCCGCCCGACCAGGGCGAACGGTTGATGTCGCCGGACTGGGCCAGGGCCGGGTTGTAGCTGTAGTTCCGCGAGGCGCGCATGTCGTCCATGCGCGGGCGGGCCAGGGTGCGGGCCGCCGCGAAGCGAACGAAGAAGTCGTCGCCGGCCTCGACGATGAAGTTGGCGCTGGGCAGGATCTCGAGGTAGTCGACGCCGCCCGAGACCGCCAGGGTCTGGGACACGCCCGGCGCCAGCTGGCTGGCCGAGAAACCGCTCGACGACTGGTCGGTATAGACGGCCTGAACGCCCACGTTGCCGGTCAGCGGCTTGCCGAACAGGTTGTGGTCGATGTTGGCGCGGATGAAGGTGGTGGTGACCTTTTCCGACACTTCCCAGTTGCCGGCGGCGACGTCGGCGTTGGGGTTGCGCACCTTGGCCAGGGCGCCGCTGTTGATCACGCCGAGCGCGTCATAGCTGATGACCTTGGAGATGCCGAGGTAGCCCAGGTCCGTGGGGTCCATCAGGAACTGGGTCGGGATGGCCAGATCGCCGCCGCCGGGCACGGCCAGGTAGTACTGGTCGTTGACGAAGGTCTTCTCGCGTTCCGAATAGTTGACGCCGAAGTCGATCGAGCTGAACGGGCTCTGATGCAGCTGGCGGGTGGTGACGAAGCGGACCGCCTTGATCTCGTCCTCGATGGACGGGGTGTTCATGTAGCCGGCCTGACCGCCCGGAATGACGTCGCCGCCCCAGCCCTGCGGGCTGGTGATCTTGATCAGGTTCGGATCGGAATAGTCCAGCTGGCTGGTGAAGCGGGTCACGCCGTCGCCGGTCAGCTCGAAGCCCAGGCTGTCCAGGGCGCCGGCGATGTTGCGGCCGGTGCCGGCGTTGGTCTCCAGGATGATGTCGTTACGTTCGACCTTGGAGTAGTTGAGGTCCAGGTTGAACGACCAGTCGTCATTGGCAACGAACTCGGTGTTCCAGCCGATGGCCGTGATGTTGCTGTCGCGCTTGTTCAGGTCGTTGCGGACCACGCCCTTGATGTTGTCCCAGGTGCCGGCGACGATCATGCCGTCCTCGACGGTGTAGCCGGGGCGCAGCGACGGGCCGGGACGGCAGTCGGCGAGCGAACCGGGGCAGGCGCCCGACGATCCGCCCCAGGCCAGCGGGAACTCGATGCCGCGCAGGACCTGGGTGTTCTTGAACTCGGAGTAGAAGGCGTCGATCGTGGAGTGGAAGCGATCGTTCGGGCGCCATTCCAGCACGCCCATATAGCCGTCGCGCTCCAGTTCCGACGACATGACGTAGGGCTTGACCCCGCCGGTCAGCAGGTTGCCATCGCTGTAGTTCGGATAGCCCCAGGCGTTGAAGCGTTCCGACTGATAGGGCGACGTCATGTGGGCGTAGCCCAAGGCGATGCCGATCGTGTCGTCCGCGAACTGGTCGATGTAGCTGAAGGTGTAGCGGCTGCCGTTGTCGGTGGTGCCCGAGTTCAGGGCGCCGATGTCGTTCCACTCATAGCGGGCGTTGGCCACGATGGCGCGACGGCCGTAGTCCAGCGGACGCACGGTCTTCATGTCCACCGTGCCGGCCAGGCCCTGACCGGTCAGGGCGGCGTCGGGCGTCTTGTAGACGATGACGCTGGACATCAGCTCCGAGGGGAACTGGTCGAATTCGACGCCGCGGTTGTCGCCGGTCGTCACCATCTCGCGCCCGTTCAGCAGGGCGGTGGTGAAGTCCGGGCCGAGGCCGCGAATGGAGATCTGCTGGCTGCGGCCGTCCAGGCGCTGCATCGTCACGCCCGGCAGGCGCGCCAGGGATTCAGCAATCGACACGTCGGGCAGCTTGCCGATGTCTTCGGCCGAGATGACTTCGACGATCGAGGTGTTGCGGGCCTTGGCCGAGATCGAGGCCTCGATCGAACGGCGGATGCCGGTGACGACGATCTCGTCGACCTGGGTCGCCTGCTCGTCCTGCGAGGCCGTCTGCGCCTGGGCGCCGCCCGCGAGAGCCAGGGTCATGACGACGCCCAAGGCGCCGCCGGTCATGAGGCGCGCACGCCGGGTGAAGCCATAAGCCATCGTCATCCTCCCATGGGTGTCGCTCTCTGATGAAGCGATCTGACGCAAACTTATGCAAATCTATGACAACCTTGCAAGCCGGTAATGTTTGAGACCGGACCATGTTCGGCCAAAACGCCCGCAAAATCGGCCCGTATTGCAGCGCAACAAAGGATCGACTTCGGAAAACATGGCGAAAACGGTGCGGTTGACAGGCCCGCCCGTCGCTGCAAAAACTTGCAAATCGATCTTTCCGGCATCGTATCGGAGAGACAGGACAGGGAGGGCCGCATGCCCAGGACGCCACGCCGCAGGAAGAGTCTGCTCGCCGCCGCCGCCGGCCTGAGCCTGCTGACCGCAGGCGCCGTCTCGGCCCAGACGTCGGCCCAGACGCCCGTCGCCACGACCATCGAGGCCATGCGCCAGCGCCCGCCTCAGGACGAGGTCATCTACTTCCTGCTGCCCGACCGCTTCGCCAACGGCGACGCCGGCAACGACCATGGCGGCTATGCGCCCGACCGGCTGGTCAGCGGCTTCGATCCGTCCAGCCCCGAATTCTATCATGGCGGCGATCTGGCCGGGGTCATCCAGAAACTGGACTATCTGCAGGGCCTGGGCGCCACCGCCATCTGGCTGGCCCCCGTCTTCAAGAACAAGCCGGTGCAGCCGACCGTCGGCCGACCCATGGCGGGCTTCCACGGCTACTGGATCACCGACTTCACCCGCCCCGATCCTCACTTCGGCGAGCCGGAGACGATGAAGGCCCTGGTCGAGGCGGCCCATGCGCGCGGCATGAAGGTCTATCTGGACATCGTCACCAACCACACGGCCGACGTGATCCAGTATCGCGAATGCCCGAAAAACGACTGCGCCTATCGTTCCGTCGCCGACTATCCCTGGACCCGTCGCGGCGGCGTGGACGGGGCGGCGATCAACGACGGCTTCCGCGGCGACGGCGGTCCTGAAGACTTCGCCCGGCTGACCGATCCGACCTGGGCCTACACCCCCTACATCCCGGCGGGCGAGGAGACGGTGAAGGTCCCGGCCTGGCTGAACGATCCCCTGCTCTATCACAACCGGGGCGACTCGACCTTCCGGGGCGAAAGCTCGACCCACGGCGACTTCGCCGGGCTGGACGACCTGTTCACCGAGAACCCGCGCGTGGTTCAGGGCATGATCGAGATCTTCGGCGACTGGATCGACGACTACGGGATCGACGGCTTCCGCATCGACACCGCCAAGCATGTGAACCCCGAGTTCTGGCAGGCCTTCGTCCCCGCCATGATGGAGCGGGCCAGGGCGCGCGGCATTCCCAACTTCCACATCTTCGGCGAGGTCTATGACCACGACCCGGCGGAACTGGCCCGGCACACGCGGGTCGACAGACTGCCCGCCGTGCTCGATTTCGCCTTCCAGTCGGTCGCCACAGACGTGGCCAACGGCGCCAAGGCCCCGGACGCCCTGGCCAAGATGTTCGCCGCCGACGCCCTCTATGAA
>JALAGW010000023.1 GCA_022712235.1 Brevundimonas sp.
CCGCTCGCCGTCCCGCATCACCGTCAGATCAACCGCGCCGCTCGTCGTCCTCAAGGCCGCCGCCAGAGCGGCCATGTCGGCCACGCGCGCGCCGCCGGCCTCGACCACCACATCCCCGGCCTGGACGCCCGCCGTCGCCGCGACCGAGCCGCCCTCGACCACGGTGACCTGCGCGCCCGCGCCCTCGCCGCTGTTGCGGAAGGTCAGGCCGCGCGCCATGGCGGCGCTGCGCCCCACGCGGACGGCGGCCAGATCGGCCGACTGGACCGTCAGGCTGGCCGTGGCCTCGCGCCCGTCGCGCAGATAGACCACCGGCAGGACCGCCCCCGGCCGGGCGATGCCGACCGTGGCCTGGACCGAACCGGCGTTGGCCACCGGGCGGTTCTGGATGCGGGTGATGACGTCGCCGGGGCGCAGGCCCGCCTGCTCGGCGGAGGATCCCGGCGCCGCGTCATAGACCACGGCCCCGCGCACCAGGTTCAGCCCCATCTCGCGCGCCCGTTCCGCCGTCAGAGAGCCCAGGGCCACGCCGATCTGGCCGCGCCTGACCTCGCCGGTGGCGCGCAGTTGGTCGACCACGAACATCATGATCCGCGTCGGCACGGCGAAAGCGATGCCGTCGTTGCCCCCGCCCATGCCGCCGGACTGGAGCGAGGTGTTGATGCCGATCAGCCGCCCCCGGCTGTCCAGCAACGGCCCGCCCGAGTTGCCCGAGTTCACCGCCGCGTCGGTCTGGATATAGTCCTCGATGGCGTCGCCCATGCCGGACCGGTTCAGGCCCGAGATTACCCCCATGGTCAGGGTCTGATCCAGACCCAGGGGATAGCCGACCGCGAAGGCCAGGTCCCCGGTGCGCAATGTGTCGGAATCCACCGTCTGGACCTGGGACAGGCCCGCGCCCTCAATCTTCAGCACGGCGATGTCGGTGGCCTTGTCGGCGCCGATCAGGGTGGCGTCGAACAGACGGCCGTCGATCAGGTCGACGGTGAACTTCTGGCCGTTCTCGATGACGTGGTGGTTGGTGACGATGATCCCGTTGGCGGCGTCGATGATGACGCCCGACCCGCCTTGCGACGGCTTGGGATCGCCGTCCGAGCGCGGCCCGCGCGACTGGCCCAGGGTCGTGACCTGAACCACCGCCGGCAAGGAGGCGTCCAGACCGGCGGCGAAGGTGAAGACCCCGCGCCGTGCGTCATAGGGCAGGCCCTGCACGCCCGGCGTCTGCGCCGAGGTCGCCGCGGGCGCCGCCGAGGCCGCGACGGGCGCGGCGCCCAGAATCAGGACAAGGGCGGCGCCGGTCGAGGCCAGCAGGGTGTGTCGCGTCATGGTCGGTCCCTTCACAGGCGCACAACCTAGCGCGGCAAATCCGTCGTGACGACAGCCTCGACCGTCACAATAGCCGTGAACCTTTAGAAGGCGCTCTCGCCGGTGATAGCCCGGCCCAGGATGAGGGCGTGAACGTCGTGCGCGCCCTCATAGGTGTTGACGGTTTCCAGGTTCATGGCGTGGCGCATGACGTGCAGTTCGCCGGTGATGCCGGCGCCGCCGTGCATGTCGCGGGCTTCGCGCGCCACGGCCAGGGCCTTGCCGCAGTTGTTGCGCTTCATCAGGCTGATGGCCTCGGGAACCCAGGCGCCGGTGTCGAGCAGACGCCCCAGGGCGTAGGCCCCCTCGAAGCCGAGGAAGATCTCGGTCTGCATATCGGCCAGCTTTTTCTGCACCAGCTGGCGCGACGACAGCGGGCGGCCGAACAGCATCCGCTCGGCCACATAGTCGCGGCTGGCGTGGAAGCAGAACTCGGCGGCGCCCATGGCCCCCCAGGCGATGCCGAAACGCGCCTTGTTCAGGCAGCTGAACGGCCCGCGCAGACCCTGCACGCCCGGCAGGATATTGGCTTCCGGCACGAAGACGTCGTTCAGGCCGATGTCGCCCGTGATCGAGGCGCGAAGCGACAGCTTGTCGCCGATCTTGTCCGTGGTGAAGCCGTCGAAGTCGCGCTCGACGATGAAGCCGCGGATCTTGTCATCCAGCTTGGCCCAGACGATGGCCAGGTCGCTGATCGGCGAGTTGGTGATCCAGTATTTGGCGCCGTTCAGGCGATAGCCGCCCTCGACCTTGACCGCCTTGGTCTTCATCGAGGCCGGGTCCGAGCCGCCGTCGGCCTCGGTCAGACCGAAGCAGCCGACCAGTTCGCCCGCCGCCATTTTCGGCAGGAATTTCATCTTCTGCTCTTCCGATCCGAAGGCGTAGATCGGGTACATGGCCAGCGAGGACTGCACCGACATGGCCGAGCGATAGCCGCTGTCGACGGCCTCAACCTCGCGCGCGATCAGGCCATAGGCGACGTGGCTGGCTTCGGAGCCGCCGTACTGTTCCGGCAGCATGGCGCCGAGGAAGCCCATCTCGCCCATCTCGGTCATGATGGCGCGGTCGAAGGTCTCGTCGCGGAAGGCCTCGACCACACGCGGCAGCAGGGCCTCACGGGCATAGGACCGCGCCGCGTCCTGAATCATCCGCTCGTCGTCGGTCAGGCGGCCGCGCAGGTCGAACGGGTCGTCCCACCGGAAGGTCTGTTGCGAAGCGTGCGAGCCGTCGGCCATGGATGTTTCCTGCGCGAGTAAGCGGGGTTCTCTGGTCGTCACGCATGATCTTCGGAGCGTGACGATGCGACCCCTGTTCCGGCGGCGGGTTTAGGCCAAAATGCACCGGACGGGTAGAGGGGCGCGGGGAACCGCGTTAGGCTGGAATCATGTCGAGCACGTTTTCACGTCTGTTCCGCGATCACCCGCGCGAGGTCAGCGAGACCTATCTGGAGCACATGGCCGCCTCGTCGCGGTTCGGCTTCAAGCTGATCCGTCTGGCCGCCTGCGCCTTCACCCACGCGGTCGTGCCGGGCGTGCACAAGAGCACGGTCTCCGACGCCATTCGCGGCATGGCCCGCGACATGGGCGGCCGCGCCGAGGAAGCCCGTGAGTGCCGGATGCGCGACGCGGGCGTCTGGGACGTCGGCCTCTAGCGCCGAATCAGTCGGGACCGCCCATCCGGCGGTAGAAACCGTCGATGTCCGACCCCAGACCGCAGAAGCGGACGGCCGCGCCGCCGTCCTCGACG
>JALAGW010000239.1 GCA_022712235.1 Brevundimonas sp.
ATCCCCCGCTCATCCCGGCGGCCGCCGGGATCCAGTAAGCGCCATGCGCGACACGGTGGCAACCCGTTCCGAGGCGGGGGCCTTGTCACTTAACGCCAAAGCACTGGATCCCGGCGTCCGCCGGGATGAGCGGGAGGGAGTGGCTTGGCCCTCCCGAGCGAATGGGCCAAACAGGCTCCATGATCGCCCGTCTCGCCATCAAGCTGACGCCCCGCGCCGCCGCCGACCGGATCGACGGCTGGGACGTGGACCCCGACGGCCGCCCGGTGCTCAAGGTCCGCGTCCGAGCCCAGCCGGTCGAGGGCGAGGCCAACGCCGCCCTGATCGTCTTCCTCGCCAAGGCCCTGGGCGTGGCCAAGCGCGACGTGACCCTGGCGCGCGGCGGCCAGTCGCGGCTCAAGATGATCGAGGTCGAGGGCCTCAGCGACGCCGAGGTCCGCGACCGCTTGTCCGGCCCCTGAAGAACAGGGCCTGACAATTCCCCTTTACGGCGCGGCGGAAGCCCCTTTGTATGCCGTCCCGTTGTCTGCCCGCCGTATGCGGGCGCGAGGGGGTCTCGCCATGTTGCTTAACCGTCTGCGGGGCCCAAGCCTCGCTGTCTTCACCTGCGCGCTCGGCGCCCTGGCGCTGTCAGCCTGCGCCACGACCGGCGACGCCAAGCCCAAGGTCGAGACAGCCTCGACCGCCCCGACGTCCAAGGACCGCACCATGGCGCCCGGCCTGGACGGCTGGGCCAACACTGATCCCTATCCCTCGACCTATCGCGGCCTGCCGCGCGAGAACCTGGCCCTGGTCGGCGCCACGGTCCTGACCGGCGCGGGCCAGAAGATTGAAGGCGGCGTGGTCGTCGTCACCGACGGCCGCATCGCCGCAGTCGGCGGCGCCGACACGCCGGTCCCCGCGGGCCACAAGGTGGTGGACGCGCGCGGTCGCTACGTCACGCCCGGCGTCATCGACATTCACAGCCACCTGGGCGTCTATCCCTCGCCCGGCGTTCAGGGCATGAGCGACGGCAACGAGGCCACCAATCCGAACACGGCCCAGGTCTGGGCCGAACATTCGATCTGGCCCCAGGACCCCGGCTTCAACACCGCCCGCGCCGGCGGCGTGACCACGCTCCAGATCCTGCCCGGCTCGGCCAACCTGTTCGGCGGTCGCGGCGTGACGGTGCGCAACGTCCCCTCCGTCACCATGCAGGGGATGAAGTTCCCGAACGCCCCCTATGGCCTGAAGATGGCCTGCGGCGAGAACCCGTCGCGCGTCTATGGCGGCCGCAACCAGTCGCCCGCCACGGGCATGGGCAATGTCGCCGGCTATCGCGCCGGTTTCATCGCCGCCCGCGACTACAAGGCCAAGTGGGACAAGTGGCGCGAAGACGGGCAGGGGACGCCGCCGACCCGCAACCTCCAGCTGGAGACGCTCGCCGGTGTTCTGGACGGGTCGATCCTGGTCCAGAACCACTGCTACCGCGCCGACGAGATGGCGGTCATGCTCGATGTGGCCAAGGAGTTCGGCTACAAGGTCACCACTTTCCACCACGCGGTCGAGGCCTACAAGATCGCGCCGCTGCTGGCCCGTGAAGGCGTCTGCGCCGCCATGTGGACCGGCTGGTGGGGATTCAAGATGGAGGCCCTGGACGGCATCGAGGAGAACGCCGCCCTGACCGACGCGCCCGAGGGCTCGTGCGCCGTCATCCACTCCGACGACGCCGAACTGATCCAGCGCCTGAACCAGGAAGCCGCCGCCGCCCTGTCGGCCGGCCGCCGCGCCGGTCTGAACATTTCCGAAGAGCACGCCATCAGCTGGATCACCCTGAACGCGGCCAAGGCCATCGGCATCGACAGGGAGACCGGCTCGCTGGAGCCCGGCAAACGCGCCGACGTGGTGATCTGGAGCGCCGATCCCTTCTCGATCTACGCCCGCGCCGACCAGGTCTTCATCGACGGCGGCCTGGCCTTCGACCGGTCCAACCCCGCCTTCCAGCCCGTATCCGATTTCGAACTGGGTCAGCCCGGCTTCGGCCAGTCCGCCGCCGGCGTCGCCCAGGGAGCTCGCTGAACCATGCGTATCCAAACCCTTCTCGCGGGCGCTGTCGCCGCCCTCGCTCTCGTCGGTCCCGCCGCGGCCCAGGACGTCGCCATCACCGGCGGTCGCATCCTGACCGGAACCTCGGTGATCGAGAACGGCACGGTGGTCGTCCGCAATGGCCGGGTCGTCTCGGTCGGAACCGACGCGGCCCCGGCGGGCCTGCGCGCCATCGACGCGCGCGGCCAGATCGTCACCCCCGGCTTCGTCGCCGTGGATTCGGGCCTCGGCGGTTCGGAAGTCGGCTCGGTGCGCGGTTCCAACGACCTGTCGAACAACGCCAACACCTTAAGCGCGGCCTTCGACCTGTCCTATGGCCTGGACCCCTGGTCCTTCACCCTGCCGACGGCGCGGCTGGGCGGCGTCACCCGCGCGGTGGTCACGCCTCAGCACGCGGGCTCGGGCGGCGGCCACAGCCATGACGACAGCGACTTCGCCGGCGCCGGTCACGGCGGCTATCAGTCGCCGGGTCTGTTCGCGGGTCAGGCGGCGGTCATCAAGCTGGGCGGGGCCGACATCCTGGTGAAGCCGCGCGTGGCCATGGTCGCCCCCTTCGGCGAGGCCGGAAAGGGCATGGCCGGCGGCGCGCGCGGGGCCGAGTTCGTCCTGTTCAAGGAGACCCTGGCCGAGGTTCGTCTCTATGCCCGCAACAAGGCCGCCTATGACCGCGCCGCGCTTCGCGACCTGTCGCTGTCGCGCGCCGACCTTGAGGCCCTGATCCCGGTCGCCAACGGCTCCATGCCGCTGATCGTCAGCGTCAACCGCGCCTCGGACATCCAGCAGGTCCTGCGTCTGGCCCGCGAGGAGGGCGTCAAGGTCATCCTGGACGGCGCCGCCGAGGGCTGGCTGGTCGCCGACGAGATCGCGGCGGCTCGCGTGCCGGTCCTGCTGCACCCGATCACCAACCTGCCCGGCAATTTCGAGATGCGGGCGGCGCGGATGCAGAATGCGGCCGCGCTGAACGCGGCGGGCGTGGTCATCGCCATCAAGGGCAATGAGGGCTCGACCCACCGCGCCCGCGACATCCGCTACAACGCCGGAAACGCCGTCTCGCACGGCCTGCCCTTCGCGGCGGCCATCCAGGCGATCACGGTCAACCCGGCCCGCATCTTCGGCTTCGACGGCCAGTTCGGCGAACTGAAGCCGGGCGCGGCGGGCGATGTGGTGGTCTGGTCCGGCGATCCGCTGGAGCCGCTGAGCCAGCCATCGGCCGTCTTCATCGACGGGGTGGAGCAGCCGCTGCAGGCCCGCAACCTGCTGCTGCGCGACCGCTACCGCACCGGCGGCGAAGGAGCCATGCCGGCAGACTCCCCGCAGTAATATCTCCCTGGCGCGCTAAAGCCTTCTCTCCTTGTAGGAGAAGGTGGGCGCCGGAGGCGCTCGGATGAGGGGTGTCAGCGCCGCGA
>JALAGW010000240.1 GCA_022712235.1 Brevundimonas sp.
GATGAGATTGGCCATGATCTGCCGGACACGCGTCTCGTCCCCGATGTAGATTTCGGCGAGATCCGGCGCCGCGGCCAGGTTCAACTCCAGGCCCTTGGCCCCCGCGGCGGGTTCGAAAAGCCGGACGAGACTGTCGAGCAGATCGCGCAGGGCGAAAGGCTTGCGTTCCAGGACGAAATGGCCCGCCTCGATCTTGGACAGGTCGAGCATGTCGTTCAGGAGGACCCTGAGGGCTTCTCCCGATTCCAGCAGGAGCAGGCTCTGCTCTCTCTCACGCGGAGGGAGATCGCCCCCGGCGAGCGCCCGCGCAAGGCCGATGACGCCGTTCAGGGGCGTCCTGATTTCGTGGCTCATATTGGCGATGAAGGCGCTCTTGGCCCGGCTCGCCGCTTCGGCCTCACGGCGTGCGGCGATCGCCGCCGCCTCGGCGGCGCGCTGGCGCGTCATGGTTCTGGACAGGCCCCGGACGGCGGCCACCGTGGCCGCCACCAGCAGCATGCCGGCTACCAGGAGCTGCACCGCCGCCAGCGGCGAGTCATAGCTGAGGTAGAGGAAGACCGGCAGGCAGAGGAGAAGGCCGAGATGGGGCGTGAGGGCGGCAAGCGTTACCGCGCGCGACCCGCCCGTAGACATGGCGCCGTTGATGAGGGCTCCCGAGGCCAGAACCGCGGCGCAGACCAGACCAAGGGCGTCCAGGGTCATGGCCTGGCGCAGGGCGAAGCTGGCGAAGACGAGGTTGCCGACGAGGACCAGAGCGAGGCCCGGGAGGGTGAGGCGACGTCGCAGGCGGGGCGAGGCGTTCCACAGGGCGGTGAGGAAACGTTCCGCCGCCTGGATCAGGAGATAGGTCCCGGTCCAGGCGAGGGCGAAGAAGGCGCCTGTCATGGGCCAGAAGACCAGGGCGATCAGCAGACCGAAAGCGAGTCGCGTGCGCCATTGTTCCGCCCGCCGTCTCAGCGCCTCTCCGATCCATCGCCGCTCGGTAGGGGTCATGCCGGTCTCTCCCTTATGCCGGCGATGGTGGGACGGTCTTCGTCAACAAAGACTTGCCGACGACCGGAGGAACGGATTTCCGCCCGGAGCCATTGCTGCAACGGAGCGGTGATGCGCTCCATCCTTCGGAGGCGGACGTCTCGGTCGCATGGGCTGCGACGTCCGCCAGCGCCGGAAACACCGCCCGCCGTTTAGCGGCTCTCGCTCAGGCTCTCGCGAGGCTTTGGCCTGTGTCGGGCTCCGGACACAGGGAGACGTCGGCTGGCCGGGCGCTTTCCGAAGGAGGCGCAGCGGGAGCGATCGATGCCCTATCTGGTCACCTATGAAGTCGGGGAAAGGGAAATGGCCACATCCGTGTCCGATGACGGCGCCGCCCTGCGTCTCGCGGCGGTCTTCGAGGCCCAGGGGCTGACCGGGGTCGCCATCCAGGACGGGCGCAGCGGGGAGGTGTTTTCCCCCCTGGCCTTTCGTCTGCGACAGCTCAGCGCTGGCTACGGACGCCCCCGGGCGGACGAAAGCCTCTGAGGGCCCTCGGCGGGCGCAGAGAGGGCCTGAGGCTCAGCAGAACGACAACTCGGCGCGGTCGGCGCCCTGCCGCGCGACAAGGCGCGCCGAACGGCCTCTCACCTGGAGATGGTCGATTCTGACAGCCTTCCAGCCCGCCGGAAGGGTGATCGGGCGGCGGGCCCAGGTATCCGGTTCGCCATCGTCCACCACCAGTCCTGTAAGACCGTAGCAGAGACCGAGAAGCATGCCGCCGAGATTGGCGAAGAAGGGCCCGGCCGCGGGCCCCTCGGCGTGATCCAGCCGGTATTCCAGGCACTGGTGAAACCGGGGCCGGTCGTAGGCGGCGAACCCCTCTTCAAAGAGCCTGAGCGCAAGGTCCCGGTCGCCGGCCATGGCCGCCCATACGCAGTATAGGGCGGGCAGCATGGGTGATCCGACATAGTCGGGCCAGAGCTTCAGGTAGAAGGCCAGGGTCTTGCGGCTCACGGAGGGCGAGGCCGGATAGTCACAGGGAAAGAGTCCGGCCAGGGGGGAGGGCGTTGCGCCCTTTTCCTCGCGCCGGTCATAATCGTCATGGGCGGCTATGACCCCGTCGGAGCGCACCGGCAGATAGAGGTCGGCGAGCACCGTGTTCCAGGCGTCTGGCGCGGGCCGTCGCAAGCGCTCGGCGACCCGCAGGGCGCGCCGAAGCACGTCGGCGCCGGCCATGAGGCTGAAGGCGTCGTTGTCCGGGGGGGAGGGGACCTCGGCCGGTCCCATGGACCGCAGAAGCTCAAATCCTCTGGCTGTCCGGCTTACGCGGCTCACGAACCAGTCGGCCACCCCGCTGAGAACCGGCCAGGCCTCTTCCTCGAGAAATCTCTCGTCGCCCGTGGCGTCGGCGAACAGGGAGAAGGCGCGGGCGACGTGCAGGGAGACATGGTCCTCATGATGAGCGGCGTCGCCGGCGCCGGGCGTCGCCTCCTGGCCGGTGCCGGGCGCGGCTTCCCAGGGATATTGCAGCCCCTGTCGGTCGGAAAGACGCGCATTGGCGGCTGCAGCGGTCCGTCCACGGCTCCTGAATTCGAGCATGGCGCGCGCTGCGTCCGGCTGCATGAGGATCAGGGGCGGGATGCAGAAGGCGTCCACGTCCCACATCACATGGCCGTAGTAGTAGTGATAGTCCCGCCAGGTCGCGAGACCGAAGATCGAGGTGGAGGCCGGCGACGCGGGGTGGGCTGAAGCGTTCAGATAATAGAAGGCGGCGTCGACGAGCGCCTGGTGCCGCTCGCTTGCGCCGTCGATGACAATCCGGCCTTCCCATATCTTCGTCCAGGCCGCGCGGTTGCATCGTCTCAGGACGTCGAAACCGTCCCGGCGCGCTCGCGCCAAGCGCCGGACCGCCTCCTCGTCAGGTCTGGCGTGAAGAGTGGACGGTACCAGAGCCGCCAGTTGCCGGAAGCGTGCGGGTCGGCCCGAAGCCAGCCGGAGGTCGTATTGCGTGCATAGGGGACCGGCGTCTCTCCACGGCAGGACCTGGCGTCGGGCGGCCGAGGGGGCCTCGGCGGCCAGGGCGAGGCCGCATTGACCCAGCGCCTCGTCCGTTTCCCACAGGAGGCTGCCGTCACAGACAGGTTCGGGTTCGCCGGGCGTGTCCGTGCGCCGTCGTGCGACCCGTCCGGTCAGTCCGTCGATCGAAACCTGGGCCCGGAACTTCAGGTCGCACGGCCCGTCGGCTGTGAGACGGACTTCCTGGGCGACGACAGAAGGGGCGGTCCGGCTGGCGAAGACGACGACCTCCGCCGAAACGCTTCGTGCGCCGACCCGATAGGTGAAGGTCGAGTGGAGTTCGGCGGTCGCGAAGTCGTAGGATTGGCGAAGGTCGCTGACGGCCCAGGGCTGCTCGCTCATCCAGACAC
>JALAGW010000024.1 GCA_022712235.1 Brevundimonas sp.
ATGAGCTTCCACGGCGGCTTCCTGGGCGTGGTCATCGCCATCGCGCTTTACGCCAACCGCCAGAAGGTCAATCCGCTGAGCCTGGGCGACCTGATCGCCCCGGTCGCGCCGCTGGGCCTCTTCTTCGGCCGTATCGCCAACTTCATCAACGGCGAGCTGTGGGGCCGCGAGACGACGGTTCCCTGGGCCATCCGCTTCTGCAACGCCCGCATCGAACAGATGTATGGCTTCTGCCCCGCCGGCAACGAGCCGCGCCACCCCAGCCAGCTCTATGAGGCCGGCCTTGAGGGTCTGCTGCTGTTCGCCGTCCTGTCCCTGGCCATCTGGAAGTGGAAGATGCTGAAGCGTCCGGGCTTCGTCACCGGCCTCTTCCTTCTGGGCTATGGCGTCTGCCGCGCCGCGCTGGAGAACGTGCGTCAGCCGGACGTGGGTCTGGACAACCTGCCGCTGGGCCTGACCATGGGCATGATCCTGTCGATCCCGATGATGCTGGTCGGCGCCTGGCTGATCTGGCGCGCGCTGAAGAAGCCGGTCGTCGCGGAGGCGTAAGAAGCTATGGCGGAGACCCTCAAGGACCGGCTGGTCCGCGAGATCGTGCTGACCGGGCCGATGACGGTGGCGGACTATGTCACCCGCTGCCTGCACGACCCCAAGGACGGCTACTACGCGACCCGCCCGGCGCTGGGAGAAGGCGGCGACTTCATCACCGCCCCCCTGGTCAGCCAGATGTTCGGCGAACTGATCGGCCTGTGGGCCGTCGAGACCTGGAGCCGTCTGGGCGCGCCCGAGCGGGTGCGGCTGGTCGAGGTCGGGCCGGGCGACGGGACGCTGATGTCCGACGCCCTGCGCGCCGCGCGGCTGGTCCCCGGCTTCCTTGAGGCCGTAGACCTGATCCTGATCGAACCCAGCGCCCCGCTGCGGGCCGAACAGGCGCGGCGGCTAGCCGACGCCGACGTCCACCCCCGCTGGCTCAGCGCCCTGCATCAGATCGAGACCGACGCCCCCGTCATCCTGATCGGCAACGAGGTGCTGGACTGCATGCCCGCGCGCCAGTTCATGAAGACCGAAGGCGGCTGGGCCGAGCGCCGCGTCGGCGTGACAGACGACAACGACCTGACCTTCGGCCTCGTGGCCATATCCGGCGGCTTCGACCGGCCCGAATACGACGTCGAGCCGGGCCAGGTGATCGAGATTTCAGAACAGCAGGCCGCCTTCGCCCGCGATCTGGCGACGCTCGTGAAAACCGCATCAGGCGCGGCCCTGCTGATCGACTACGGCCGCAGCCAGCCGGGGCCGGGCGACACCCTGCAGGGCTTGCGGCGCCATCAGAAGGTCGATCCCCTGACGACGCCGGGCGAGGCCGACCTGACCCAGTGGGCCGACTATCCGCTGGTGCTGGAGGCCGCCGTGCGCGGCGGCGCCGACGTGACCGGCTGCGTCGGTCAGGGCGCCTTCCTCAAGGCCCTGGGGATCGAAGCCCGCGCCCAACGGTTGATGCAGGCCCGGCCCGACGCCGCCCCGGTCATCCAGCGCCAGCTGGACCGCCTGACCGCGCCGGACCAGATGGGCGAACTGTTCAAGGCGGCGGCGATCTTCTCGCCCCGCGCGCTGGCCCTGCCGGGCTTCTGAGGACTGCGGCCTGTTTCCGCAGGGAGTGTGACGATGCGTTTTTCCGACCGGGAACGGGAAATACTTCTGGCCGTGAAAGGCGTCGGTCCCAAGGTGGTCGAACGGCTGGAGGAACAGGGTCTGGGCGCCTTCGAGCGACTGGCCTTGGCCGATCCAACCGTCGTCTGCGCCGGGGCCGCCGTCAGCCTGGGCTCGACCTGCTGGAAGAACAGCCCCCAGGCGCGCAAGGCCATCGAGGCCGCCATCGCCGCCGCCCGTTCCTCGTTGGAGGCCGCATGAGCCTGAACCCCATCACCCACCCCCTGCTCGACAAGGCCGGGGTGCGCCACGGCTTCTTCACCCGCGAGGGCGGCGTGTCGGAGGGCATCTACGCCGGGCTGAATGCGGGCGTGGGGTCCAAGGATGATCCGGCCAGCGTGGCCGAGAACCGCCGGCGCGTCGCCGAATGGATGGGCGGCGGGCTGGACGACCTGTGCGGCTGCTATCAGATCCACTCCGCCGTGGCCCGCGTGGCCGAGGCGGGCTGGGCGGGCGAACGGCCCGAGGGCGACGCCGTGGTCAGCGCCGTGCGTGGGCCCATCGCCTCCGTTCTGACCGCCGATTGCGCGCCCGTCCTGTTCGTCGACGCCGAGGCGGGCGTGGTGGGCGCGGCCCATGCGGGCTGGAAGGGGGCGCTGGGCGGGATCATCCATTCGACGGTGGCGGCGATGGAAGCCCTGGGCGCAGGCCCTGCGCGCATGGTCGCCGTGGTCGGCCCCTGTATCGCCCAGGCCAGCTATGAGGTCGGCGCCGACTATCAGGAGCGCTTCGCCCACCTTCATCCGGGCAGCGAACGCTTCATCGCCCCCGGCGCGGCCGCGGCCAAGCGCCTGTACGACATGCCCGGCTTCGTCCTGTTGCGG
>JALAGW010000241.1 GCA_022712235.1 Brevundimonas sp.
ACCACCAGCCGGTCGATGCGGCCGGAGATGGAGACGCCGGAGGGCAGGTCGGGCGAGGAGCCGGTCACGGCCACCTCGGCGCGCGAGCCGGCGCCGAAGACGGGGTTGAAGCGGGCGTCGTCCAGAACGGCGAAGGCGGCGCCGATCATCTCGGCGCGCTGGTCGTCGGACAGGTCGCGTTCGCGCGCCAGCATCCGCACGGCGGCGTCGGGACGGTCGGGCGCGGCGATGTCGGGCAGACGTTCCAGCAGGCGGTGGATCAGGTCGCCGCGCCGGAACCGGCCCAGACCCGCGCCCACTCCCGAATTTGGGCCTTCGCCGCGCGCCAGCGGGGAGGGGGCGGGGATGCGCTTCTGCTCCTGCATCTGCGATGGCGAGGCGAAACGGGCGGCGTCGTCGCGGGCGGGGGTGCTGCGGGTCCAGTCGGGAGCCACGGTGCGGACCTCGGCGGCGGCGCTGATGGCGGGCAGGACATCAAGATCGACGCCGTAGCGGCGGACATTGTTGTCGAGGGTGCGGACCTCGTCGCCGCGGCGGTTGAAGGTCGCCTCGATGACCGACCACCAGTCGCCGGGCTCGGGCGAGCGCTTGGAGCCGCGGCCCATGACGATGACCCGGTCGCGGGCGCGGGTCAGGGCGACGTAGAGCAGGCGCAGGGACTCGTCGCTGACGCGGGCCTCGCGGGCGTCGCGGGCGGCCTTGGAGGCGGCGCAGTCTTCCTTCGACGAGCCGGGACACATCAGCCAAGCTTCGCCGTCGCCCATGCCGATGGCGTCCAGCGCGACGGGCATCAGGCTCGGCCCCTGAGCCTTCGCCTTCATGGTGGTGTCGGGCAGGATGACAATGGGCGCCTCCAGCCCCTTGGCGCCGTGGACGGTCATGACGCGGACCTCGCCGCGCGGGCCTTCCAGCTCGCGCTTCACCTCGACGTCGGCGGCCTCCAACAGGGCGAGGCAGGTCTCCAGATCGACCCCGCCCCGATTCTCGGCGGCCAGGACCTGATTGAGGGTCTCGTCGATGGCCTCCTCGGCCTCGCGCCCCAGCCGCGTCAGCACGCGGGCGCGGCCCGAGACCCCGGTGTCGTCCACGCGGTTCAACAGGGTCGAGAAGAAGGCGAAGGGGTCGCTGTCGCGCGCCGTGCGGGCGCTCAGGCACAGGTCCAGGGCGCGGCGCCATTCAGGGCGCTCATCGGCGCGGGTCTTCAGCTCGCGCCACAGGTCCTGACGCTTCTCGCGCCCGGCCAGATCATAGAGCGAGGTCTCGTCCACGTCGCAGAAGGGGCTGCGCAGCACCTCGGCCAGCGACAGGTCGTCGCCGGGGAAGAGAGCAAACCGGGCCAGGGCCTTCAGGTCGTCGAAGACGATGTGGCTGCTGAGCTTCAGCCGGTCAGCCCCCGCGACGGGCACGCCCGCGCTCTTCAGGGCGCGGATGATCTCTTCAAACGTTGCGTCGCGACGGCGCACCAGAATGAGGAAGTCGCCGTAACCGCTGGCGCGCGGCTGGCGGGTGTTGCGGTCATAGACGGTCGCCCCGGTCTCGACCTGGCGTTTGATTTCCTGCGCCAGCGCCGCAGCCATGCGTTTCCTCGCGCCGGCGACGCTCTCCTGATCGACCGGATCGTCCCAGGCGTCGCGCTCGGGCGGTGCCTCGTCCATGAACAGGGGCCAGAGGTCGACGCTGCCGCGCTGGCCGACGCGGGCGGGCAGGTGGCGGGGGATGTCGCCGGCCTCGCCCACCAGGGCGCGGGTGCGTTCGGGATCATTGAAGGCGTGATCGACGAAGGCGAGGACGTCCTCGGTCGAGCGATAGGAGGTCTCCAGCGGCACGCCCTCGAAGGCCGAGCCCGAGGCGGTGATCAGGGCGTCATAGACCTGGGCTTCCTGACGCAGGCGTTCGGGGCGGGCGCCCTGGAAGGAGTAGATCGACTGCTTCTCGTCGCCGACGGCGAATACGGTGCGGTCGGTCGCCTCGCCCGAAAAGAACTCGCCGGTCAGGGCGCGCATGATGGCCCATTGTTCGGGGGCGGTGTCCTGGGCCTCGTCGATCAGGACGTGGTCGATGCCGCCGTCCAGCTTGTACAGGACCCAGGCGGCGGTCGAGCGGGCGGTCAGTAGGTCGACGGTTTTCGCCACCAGATCGGAGAAGTCCAGCGCCCCGCGCTCGGCCTTGGCGGCCTCGTAGAAGGCGGCGTGGGCCACGGCGAGGGTCAGCAGCCTGATGGTGTCGGCGGCGACCTTGGCGGCGCGCACCACGTCCAGCGTGGCCAGATACTTGTCCTGCAGATCGGTCAGCCAGCCGCCCGCGTCGGGCGGGGCCTGCTTGGTCGCCATCGACTTGCGCGGCGAGCCCGAGCCGGTGAGGAAGACGACGCCGAGGCCGTGGAAGCTCCACTCATGATTGAGGGCCTGGATCAGCTCGGCGGCGCGGTCCTTGTCGGTCTTGCCACCGGTCGCCATCAGCTCGGCCATGCGGCGGACTTCGCCCCGGTCGAGCCAGCGGATGAAGTCGGCCTCGATCTCGTCGGGCGTCTGTTCGGGATCGGCGCCGGTCAGGGCGTGCGGGCCGGGGGCGGACCCGTCGCCGACGCGGGCGACATAGTCGGTCAGGTCGGCGCGTTTGGCCTCGATCATGGCCAGCAGGCTCTCGAACCGGCCCCAGTCCAGCTCGACGGCGAAATGGCTGTAGGCCTGACCGACGGGGCCGTCGGGGTCGCGCAGAGCGGCGCGGGCCAGTTCCTCGCGGGCGGCGTGGCTGAGGGCGATGGCGGCCTCGTTTTCCAGCACGGTGAAGCGCGGCGAGACGCCCGCCTCGATGGGAAAGCGGCGCAGCAGCTTTTCGCAGAAGGCGTGGATGGTCTGGATCTTCAGCCCGCCGGGCGTCTCCAGCGCGCGGGCGAACAGGCGGCGCGCCTCGGACAGACGGGCCGGGTTGAGGCCGGCGGGATCGCTGGCGTCCAGCTTGGCCAGTTCGGCCGACAGGGCGGCGTCGTCCATGACTGCCCACTTGCCCAGGGTCTCGAACAGGCGGGCCTGCATCTCGGCGGCGGCGGCCTTGGTGTAGGTGACGCAGAGGATGGCCGAGGCGCCGGCCCCACCCAGCAGCAGGCGGGCCACGCGGCTGACCAGGGTGGTGGTCTTGCCCGAGCCGGCGTTGGCGGTGACGAAGACCGACAGGGCCGGATCTGCGGCGCGGATCTGCGGGTCAGGGCGGGCGCCCATCTGCGAAGTGGCGATGTTCATTCGCTGTCGCCTTCCTCGCCGCCGACCACGTACCATTCCCAGACGCGGGCCAGATGATCGTAGTTGCCGCCGTAATTGCCCATGAACTGGGGCGCGGCCCAGGAGACATAGGGGGTGTCGGGGTGGTCGAAGCGGGCCACCCGTTTCTTCAGCCCCTCCAGCGCCGCTTCGCCCAGCGCCGCCGCTTCGGGGCCGGAGGCGCGGACTGCCACCTCGCCCGCCTTCTTGCGCCCGACCACGCGGACATAGGTCAGTTCGTCGGCGGGGACGGGACCATTGGTGTCCTTGAAGCCGCCGTCGGCGAGGATGGCGGCGGTCAGGGTCAGTTGGGGCGCAAAGCCCGCCTTGACCTGCTTGCCCGAAGGAACACCGCCGGTCTTGAAGTCCATGATGGCGGCGCCGCTGGCGCCCACCTCGATGCGGTCGGCGTAGGCCTTCATGGTGAAGGGCCCGGCGGGGGCGTCAAACGTCATCGTCCCCTGCTGCTCGATCAGCAGGTTGACGCCGCGCGCCCGGCGTTCGGCCTCGAACCCGGCCAGCCAGCGGGCGCAGTTGCGCGCCAGCGGGGTCTCGCGGGCCATGGCGGCCTCTTCGAAACCGTGGGCGGTCAGCTCCTCGATCAGCAGCTGCTCGATCTGCTGTTCGCAGTCGTCGGGCAGGACGTGGGGCCACATCAGGGTCATGCGCTCGATGGCCTTGTGCACGGCGTTGCCGCGCGCCATCGCCTCGGCCGAGGCGCCGGGGCGGTCCATGATGTTCAGGCCCAGCACCCACTGGGAGTAGATCTCGTAGGGCTCCCGCACACAAAAAAAAAAACGGGTGACATAGAGGCTGCGCGGG
>JALAGW010000242.1 GCA_022712235.1 Brevundimonas sp.
GCGGAGCGGTTGCGCGAGGCGGCGGCCCTGGCGGCCGGCTTTTGCGCCTTTGAAGGCGAGCGTCTGATCGGTTCGGTGCGACTGTGGTCGATTACGGTCGGAGAGGCGCGCTCGGTCTTTCTCGGCCCCATCGCCGTGGACGCCGCCAGCCGTCGCGGCGGTCTGGGTGCGGATCTGGTGCAGGCCTGCATCGAGGAAGCCCAGGCGATGAAGCTGGACGGGGTGCTGCTGGTTGGCGATCCGCCCTATTTCTCGCGCTTCGGCTTTTTGCCAGCGCCCGACGCCGTCTTGTCGGGGCCGGTGGATCGTCGCCGGGTCATGTGGCTGCCGATCACCGAGGTTGCTCCGGCTGGTCTGGTTCGTCCCGTCGCCTGAGGGCGGACGACGCTTCCTTTGCCGGGCGACGCGCCCCATAGTTCGCCTATGACGAACCCTGCGACACCGTCCGGCCTGTCCGGCGTCGCCGAAGCCGCGCGACAGGCGCCGGGGCGCGGCCTGCCGCCCGTGCACCTGTGGCATCCAGACCATTGCGGCGACATCGACATCCTGATCCGCGCCGACGGGGTGTGGATGCATGAAGGCTCGCCCATCGGTCGGGCCGAACTGGTGCGGCTGTTCTCGACCGTGCTGCGAAAGGACCCGGACGGTTATCACTTGGTCACGCCGGTCGAGAAGCTGAGGATCAAGGTCGAGGACCTGCCGTTCCGGGCCGTGGCGGTGCAGGCGGCGGACGGCGTTCTGAGCTTCACGACCGACGTCGGGGACGTGGTCGAGGCAGGCGCGGACCATCCCGTCGTGGTCGAGACCGACGCTGTGACCGGCGAGCCGGCGCCGCGCGTCCATGTGCGGGCTGACCTGTGGGCGCGGATTGCGCGGTCGGTCTTCTATGACCTGGTCGAGCGGGGCGAGGCGACGGACGGGCGGCTGGTGGTGCGGTCCAGCGGCGAAGCCTTTTCCCTGGGGAGCGTGGAATGAGCTGCGACAGTCTGAGGAAGCGGCTGGAGGCGCGTCTGGACCCGGTGGCGTCGTGGACGCCCGAGCGGACGGCCCTTCGCTCCGACTATGACCTGAACCCCGGCGCGGCGCGGCCGGCGCGCGAACTGCGGCCCGCGGCGGTCTTGATTCCCATCATCATGCACGACGACGGCCCGACGGTGCTGATGACGCGGCGGTCGGACAGCCTGGCCAGCCATACCGGCCAGATCGCCTTTCCCGGCGGACGGCTGGACCCCGGCGAGACGGCGGGGCAGGCGGCGCTGCGCGAGGCCTTTGAAGAGGTGGCGCTGGACCCCGGCGTGGTCGAACTTCTGGGGCTGGGCGATCCCTATGAGACGGGGACCGGGTTTCTGGTCACGCCGGTGGTCGGCTGGCTGACGGCCCCGCCCCAGGTCACGCCCTCGCCGGACGAGGTGGCCGAGGTGTTCGAGGCGCCGTGGGACTTCCTGATGGACCCGGTCAATCATCGCCGCGACTATTATGACCCTGAAGACGGGCCGCGTCGCTGGTTCTGGGCCATGCCCTATCGTGAGCGCTACATCTGGGGCGTGACGGCGGGCATTTTGAAGGGGCTGTTCGTGCGTCTTTACGGCGACGAGGAACGGCCCCTGTCGGCGGCGGCCGAGGATGCGGCGTGAGCCATAGGCTGCAAGGGCAGGACTGGCTGACGACGTCGGCGACGCGGGCGGTCATGGCGGCGCTGGCGGCGGCGGGCGGGCCGGGCTGCGCCCGTTTCGTCGGCGGCTGCGTGCGCAACGCCCTGATCGGCGCGCCCATCGACGACATCGACATCGCCACCACCCTGACGCCCGACGCCGTGGTGGCGGCGCTGAAGGCGGCGGGCTTGCGCTCGGTCCCGACCGGCATCGAGCACGGCACGGTGACGGGCCTGTCCGAGCATCAGCCGTTCGAGATCACCACCCTGCGTCGCGACGTCTCGACCGACGGGCGGCGCGCCACGGTGGCCTTTACGACCGACTGGGCCGAGGACGCGGGGCGGCGGGATTTTCGTCTGAACGCCCTCTACGCCGACGCGGACGGCGTCATACTGGACCCGACTGGGCAGGGCTTTGATGATGCGATGGCGGGACGGATCGTCTTTGTCGGGCAGCCCGAGGGCCGCATCCGCGAGGACTATCTGCGCATTCTGCGCTTCTATCGCTTCTACGCCTGGTATGGACGGGGCGCGCCCGATGCGGCGGCGGTGGCGGCCTGCGCCGCCCTGGCCGAGGGCGTCGAGCAGTTGTCGGCGGAGCGGGTGTCCAAGGAACTGCTGAAGTTGCTGGCCGCGCCCGATCCGCGCCCGGCGGTGCGACTGATGGCGGAGGCGGGCGTGCTGGGGCGGGTTCTGCCGCCGACCGATCTGATCCTGTTCGAGGCCATGACGGCGGTCAGCCCTGATCCGGTCCTGCGCCTGTCGGCTCTGCTGCCCGCCGATCCGGCGCGAACGGCCGAGGTCGCCCGGCGGCTGCGTCTGTCCAACGCCCAGCGCGACCGGCTGGTCGAGGCGGTCGGCGGCGAAGTGGGACTGGGGCTGACCGAGCCGCAGGCGCGGGCGATGATTTATCGCGACGGGCGACAGGCCTTTGAGGACCGGGTCATGCGGGCC
>JALAGW010000002.1 GCA_022712235.1 Brevundimonas sp.
CTGCTGGGGCGTCTGGCCGACTTCTCCGAGGAAACCACCGACCCGGTTCCCGCCCCCGTGGCGCGCTGGGCGGCCGAGGCCTTCAAGGTTCAGGTGGACGGCAAGCCGACCGAGACCACGGTGGATGAAATCTATGTCGCCCTGCCTACGCCCGGCGGCGACGGATGGCTGACCATCGACCGTTCAACCGGGGAGGCCGTGCATGAGAAGACCACGCGCGGCGCGATCGCCTACCTGAATGACCTGCACAAGGGTCGGAACGCCGGAAAGGTCTGGTACTGGTTCATCGACGTCTTCGCCGTGGCCTGCGTGATCTTCTCCGTCACCGGTCTGGCCCTGCTGTGGCTGCACGCGCGCGGCCGTCCCTCGACCTGGCCCATCGTGGCCCTGGGTCTGCTGGTTCCCGTCGTTATCGCCCTTCTGTTCATTCACTGACCCTTTCACTGACGAGCCTTCCCTCATGCGCAAGCTTCCTCTCGTCCTGACCGCCGCCGGCCTCGCCGCCGCGCCCGCCGTCGCCAGCGCCGCCGACCTGAGCGTCAGCGTCGAGCTACCGCGCATCGCCAGCGCCTCCTATCACCGGCCCTATGTGGCCGTGTGGGTCGAGAAGCCGGACCAGTCGACGGCCCAGACCCTGGCCGTCTGGTATCAGCAGACCCGCAACAACGAGGGCGACGGCAAGGACTGGCTGAAGGACCTGCGCACCTGGTGGCGCAAGGGCGGCCGGTCGATGGCCATGCCCGCCGACGGCGTGTCCGGCCCGACCAAGGCTCCTGGCCGTCATGCGGTGACCGTCCCCGGCGCCCGCCTGCGCAACCTGCCCGCCGGCCAGTACAACATCGTCGTCGAGGCGGCCCGCGAACTGGGCGGCCGCGAGGTCGTCCGCGTGCCCTTCCGCTGGGGCGGCGCCAACACCGCCGCCGGAACCGGCGCCACCGAACTGGGCGCCGTTCGCGTCGCCGTGACCCGCTAAGGACCCTGACCATGAAGAAGACGCTCGCCTTCCTGTCTCTGGCCGCCGTTCTGGCCGCGCCGCTTTCGGCCCAGGCCCACCGCGCCTGGCTGGCCCCGACCTCGACCGTGCTGTCGGGCAATGACGCCTGGGTCGGTTTCGACGCCGGCATGTCGAACGGAGTCTTCATCCCCGACCACGCCGCCATGCGCCTGGCCGGCCTGACCATCACCGCCCCGGACGGTTCGACCGCCCAGGCCGAAAACGTCAATCAGGCCAAGTATCGTTCCAGCTTCGACCTGCACCTTTCGCAGCCGGGCACCTATCGCGTCGCCAATGTCGGTTCGGGCTTCATGGCCAGCTACAAGCAGGGCGGCGAGCAGAAGCGCTGGCGCGGGGCCGAGGCCGACTTCCCCGGCGCCCTGCCCGCTGACGCAACCGACGTCGTGGCCACGCGCACCGACAGCCGCACCGAAACCTTCGTGACCCTGGGCGAGCCGACCGATCTGGCCGTCGTCGGCAAGGGCCTGGAACTGGCGCCCGTCACCCACCCCAACGATCTGGCCGTCGGCGAGGCCGCCACCTTCAAGCTGCTGAAGGACGGTCAGCCCGCCGCCAACGTCGAGGTGACCATCGCGCGCGGCGGCACCCGCTACCGCAACAACCCCGAAGAGATCACGGTCAAGACGGGCGCTGACGGCGCCTTCTCGGTGACCTGGCCGCAAGCCGGTCTCTACTGGCTGGGCGCCTCGGTGCGCACGGCGGGCGTGAACGGCCAGCCCGGCTCGAACGCCTCGTGGAACGGCGCGCTGGAAGTCCTGCCCTGACCGTCAAGAAGTCCAGTTCGGCCCCGCCGCCGCTCCAGCTCGGAGCGGCGGTTGAAGGCCGTCAGGACACACGCGTCCTGATCCCGCCGAGCGCCCGAGCGCCCGAGCGGCCGCCCAGCGACCTGGTCTGGTCGCTAGCGGGGGAAAGCATGGGCACTACCTGGTCGGTGCGTCTGGTTCCGCCGCCGGGAACCACGCAGGATGTGTTTCAAGCGGCGATCGAGGAAGAGCTGGCGCGCATCATCGCCCTGTTCAGCCCGTGGACTCCGGGCAGCGAGATCAGTCGGTTCAACAACGCCCCCGCCGGGACGTGGAAGCTGTCGGACGACTTCTGGAGCCTGCTGAACGCCTCGCTGGATCTGGCTGACGACGTCAACGGCGCGGTCGATCCGACGCTGGGGGCTCTGGTCGATCTGTGGGGTTTCGGCCCGCCGGGACCGCGCGATCCGCTCAATCCCCTGCCCTCCGCCGAAGAGGTCGAGGCGGCGCTGGCCGTGTCCGGCTGGCAGAAGCTGAGGCTGAACCGCGACGCCCAGGCGGCGGTGCAGGCCGGCGGCATGAAGCTGGACTTCTCCGGCATCGCCAAGGGTCATGCCGTGGACCGCGTCTCTGCCCGTCTGACCGAAATGGGCGCGACCTCGCATCTGGTGGAGATCGGCGGCGAACTTCTGGGGCGCGGCGTCAAGCCGGACGCCCAGCCCTGGTGGGTCGAGATCGAGGCCGTGCCGGGTTCGCCCGCGCCGCATACGGTGGCGGCCCTGTTCGACGTGGCGGTGGCCACCTCGGGCGACTGGCGCCGCGCCTTCGTGCACCAAGAGCGCCTCTATCCGCACACCATCGACGGTTCGACCGGGCGGCCGGTGGACAACGGGCTGGCGCAGGTGACGGTGTTCGACGCCTCGGCCATGCGCGCCGATGCCCTCGCCACGGCCCTGACCGTGCTCGGCCCCTATGAGGGGCCGGAGTTCGCCGAGGCCATGCAGGTCGCGGCTCATTTCGTCGAGCGCACGCCGCGCGGCCTGGTCGAGCGGATGACGCCCGCCTTCGCCGCCATGATGGACGAAGAAGAAGCCTGACCGTGACCGCCGACCTGTCCCGTTGGCTGTGGGCCGGCGTCGCTCTGATCCTGTGGCTCGGCCTGATCGGCCTGACGGTGTGGCGCGTGCGCGCCGCCGCCCGCAGGGCCGCCGAACAGGGCCGCGCCCTGGCCCAGGCGGCGGGCGAGGACGCTGTCCTGATCGCCTTCGCCAGCCAGACCGGATTCGGCGAGGAACTGGCCTGGATGACGGCGCGGGCGCTGGGCGACGGCGGCGTGGGCGCACGCCCCCTGTCATTTTCCGATCTGGATCTGGAGACGCTGCAGGGCGCGCGGCGCCTGCTGGTCATAGCCTCGACCACCGGCGAGGGCGACGCCCCCGACAGCGCCGCCCGTTTCGTGCGGCAGGCGATGAAGGCCGCCCCCGACCTGTCGCACCTGTCCTATGGCCTGCTGGCCCTGGGCGACCGGTCTTATGACGCCTATTGCGGCTTCGGCCACGCGGTCGGCGACTGGCTGGACGGCTGCGGCGCCCAGACCCTGTTCGACCGGGTCGAGGTCGACAACGGCGACGCGGGCGCCATCCGTCACTGGCAGCATCAGTTGAACCAGATCACCGGCTCAACCGCCGCGCCCGACTGGACCCCGCCCGCCTATGACCGTTGGCGGCTGGTCGAGCGGACCCTGCTGAACGCGGGCAGCCCCGGCGGCGAGGCCTGGCACCTGGCCTTCGAGCCCATCGCCCACGCCCCCGACTGGGCGGCGGGCGACATCGCCGAGGTCGGCCTGCCCGTCCGCGACGGCGAACAGCCGGCCAGCCGTGAGTATTCGGTCGCCTCCCTGTCCTCGGACGGACGAGTCGAGTTCTGCATCCGCCTGATGACGCGTCCCGACGGCACGCCGGGTCTGGCCTCGGGCTGGCTGACGCAAGGTGCGCAGATCGGCGACGAAGTCGCCATGCGGGTCCGCGCCAATCGCAGCTTCCACGCCCCGCCGCCGGAGGCCCCCATCATCCTGATCGGCAACGGCACCGGCATCGCCGGCCTGCGCGGCCACCTGAAGGCGCGGGCGCGGCAGGCGAAGACCGGCGGCGCCTGGCTGCTGTTCGGCGAGCGAGCGCGGGCCCATGACGCCCTCTATGACGCCGATCTTCAAGCCTGGCTGACCTCCGGCGTGTTGACCCGGCTGGACCGGAGCTTCTCGCGCGACGGGGGCGAGAATCGCTATGTCCAGTCGCTGGTGGCGGAGCACGCACGCCCCATGGCCGACTGGGTCGATCGCGGCGCCTATGTCTATGTCTGCGGCAGCCTGGAAGGCATGTCGAAGGGCGTTCACGCGGCCCTGGAAGCGGCGCTGGGCGAGGAGCGGCTGACCTGGCTGACCGAGAGCGGGCGGTATCGGCGGGACGTTTACTGAGCTTTCTCCTCCCCATGAAATGGGGAGGTGGATCGACGCCGAAGACGACCAGACGGAGGGGCGCGGTAAGGCCAAGAAGCCCCTCCACCGCTACGCGGTCCCCCTCCCCACAAGTGGGGAGGAAAGCAGCGACTACACCTCCGCCCAAAGACGCAGCAGGTTGTGACAGAGGCCAGTCAGAGCGATCACGGCCCGCTCCTGCGGCCCCTTGGCCAGGTTCACCCGCTGGGTGGCCACGTCGAGGCGGAACAGGCTTTCGCGGTCGGCGTCGTCGCGAACCAGGCTCTGCAGCCACATGAAGCTGGAGACGCGAGCGCCGCGCGTGACGGGCGTGACGCGGTGCAGGCTCTTGGACGGATAGAGAACCAGATCCCCCGCCGGCAGCTTGACCGACTGCGATCCGTACAACTCCTCGATGATCAGTTCGCCGCCGTCGTAGTCCTCGGGCTCGGACAGGAAGAGGGTGGCCGACAGGTCGCTGCGAATGCGGACATCCCCGCGCTGGCGGATGGCGTTGTCGACATGGACGCCGAACTCCCCGCCGCCCTCATAGCGGTTGAACAGGGGCGGAAAGATCGTGTGCGGCAGGGCGGCCGAGACGAACATGGGATTGGCGTTCAGGGCCTGGACGATCAGGGCCGAGACTTCGCGCGCCTCGGCGCTGTCCTCGGGCAGTTGCTGATTGCGCTTGGCCGTCGCCGACTGATGGCCCGAGGTCATGTTGCCGTCAGCCCAAGGACCGGCGTCCAGGGTCCGGCGCAGGGCCGCGACCTCGGCCTTGGTGAAGACGTCGGGGATGTGCAGCAGCATGGCTCTCTCACCGGGAAAAACGCATCGGCCCCGCCGCTCGGATGAACGACGGGGCCGACATGATGGCGCGAAACGCGGTCGCTTAGTAGCGGAGGTTCAGCGTCAGGATGGCCGAACGGGCAGGCGCCACGTCGGCGTGGTGAACGCCGTTGGTGCGAATGATGTATTCCTCGTCGCCCGCGTTCTGGACGTTCAACTGCAGCGAGGCGCGGTCGTTGATGTCGTAGGAGGCGAACAGGTCCACGCGAGTATAGGCCGGAGCGTAGATGCGATTGCCGCCGCCGCCGGCGCCGCCCTGATTGCCGCCGAACGACTTGGACACGTAATAGACCCCGCCGCCCAGGCTCAGCTTGGGCATGACGCGGTAGGTGGTGAACAGGCTGGCGCTGTGCTCCGGCGTATTGGCCAGGGAATCGCCGACGTTGACGTTGTTGTAGGCGCCCTCGGTCAGTTCGGAGTCCATCCAGGTGTAGCCGCCGAAGACCTGCCACTTGTCGGTGACATTGCCCGAGACGCCGAGTTCCAGACCTTGGACCTCGGCCTCGCCGGCCTGTTCATAGACGCCCGGCTCGATCTGGATCTGGGCGTTCTTGCGAACCGTCTTGAACAGGGCCCCGCTGAGCGCCAGACGGTCGCCGAACAGGTTGGCCTTAGCGCCGATCTCGAAGCTGTCGGTCTCTTCCGGGTCCAGCAGGGTGGTGGCCAGGTTGCCCGTGCCCGTGCCCGTGCCGCCGTTCTGGTCCCCGGCCGATATGGTCGGCGGCGTCGAGGATGTGGCGTAGGAGGCGTAGAGACTGGTGTTGGGCGTTGGCTTGTAGACGAAGCCGACCTGATAGTTGACAAAGTCCCAGCTGCTGCTGACCGGAGTGTAGACCGGCGCCGTCACCGTGCCCGAGGCGTTGATGGCGTCGACCGAATAGTCGTCCCAGCGCAGGCCTAGGTTGACGATGAACTTCTCGCCGAAGCTGATGGAGTCGAAGGCGTAAACGCCCATCGAATCCGTGTCGGTCTTGCTGACCAGACCGCGCGTGATCGTGCCGGTCCAGGGGTCGTTCGGGTTGGGGTTATAGACCGGGGTGCAGTCGAAGCCTGTCAGCGGCGCGGGGCAGGCGCTGCCCGACAGGGTCGTGACTGCATAGGAGGCGTTCTTGTTGGTCTCGCGCGACAGCTCCAGGCCCACGTCGAAGCTGTGTTTGATCGAACCGGTCGTGAAAGAGCCGTGCAGGTCGGTGACATTGGCCAGGGTTTCGGCCGGGTTCCAGCGCGACTTCAGACCGCGTTTCATCCACCAGACGCCGTCGATCTGCTGCGCCGCGCCGCCGTCGCCGGGGTTGGTGACGACATAGTCGTTCAGCGTCTGCGCCCAGCGCGTGACGTTGCGGATCGCCAGGGTGTCGCTGAAGCGATGTTCGGCGTTCAGCGTCAGGCTGTCGACCGTATTCGTCAGATAGTCGCGCGCCTTCAGCCCGTAGAAGCTGTCGTAAGGGACGTCGAGAACGCCCGAGGCGTCGGGGCGCGGCGCCGTGGCCCCGCCCAGCTTGGTGTAGAGCGGGATGCCGTAGTCAGGCATCTGGTCGCTGTCGAGATGGTAGTAGCTGGCGGTCACGGTCGTCGGCGTGCCGAGGCCCACGGCGACGGCGGCGGCGACGCCCCACTTGTCGAAGTCGACGGCGTCGCGACCGGCGACGTCGCCCTGGGCGGCCATCAGGTTCAGGCGCATGGCGGCCGTCGGGCTGACCTGCCAGTTGGCGTCGACCGTGCCGCGCGCATAGGCGTCAGTGCCGGCGCCGACCGAACCGTGGATAAAGTTCTGCAGGCGCGGAGCCTTGGAGCCCAGGTTGATGCTGCCGCCGCCCGAGCCGCGGCCCGAATAGACCGAGTCCGGCCCCTTGATGACCTCGACCTGTTCCAGGTTGAAGACTTCGCGCTGCTGGCCGCCGGTATCGCGGATGCCGTCGACGAAGATGTTGTTGCCCGAGGCCTGGCCGCGGATGAAGGGACGGTCGGCCAGGGGCTGGCCGCCTTCGCCGGCGCCGAAGGTGATGCCCGGCGAGGTGCGCAGGATGTCCTGCAGCGAGGTGGCGGCGGTCTGCTCGATGATCTGCTGCGGGATCACCGTGACCGAACGCGGCGTGTCTACCAGAGGGGCGACGAAGGTCGGGTCCTTGGGCTCGCGCTTGACGCGTTGGCCATGCACGTCAACCGCGCTCAGGGTGGTGGCGTCCTGGGTGATGTCCGCCGTGGCGATCGGGGCTTCGTCAGCGGCCATGGCGGGCGCAGCGCACAGCATGCCAGCGGCGCTGGAAGCGAACAGGAGCGCCTTGAGCGCGGAGGAACGAGCGTCGGACATGGGGAGAGCCAGTCGGTTAATTTTGAGACCGGCTCGCAATATCACCTTTTGAGGGTGCGACAATCTGACTCCTGCGACTAAATCGCAATTGCGGCAGAGATGTCACACTGGCGTCATGACCGCGCCCTCAGGCCGGTTTCGCCACCGCCTTGATGGAGGTCGCGGGGGCAGCCAGCAGGCCTGCGTCCACCGGCGTCGCCTTGCCGATCAGCAAGCGCCCGCCCATGAATTCGGCGGGGGCGTTGACCGCCTCGACGCAGACGATGCGGTCGCCGTTCAGGTGGAAGACGGAAAAGGCGCCTCTGGCCGGATCGCCGCGCACCACCTGGCGGTCGGCGTCGAAGGGCAGACCGGCGATCTGCAGCTTGACGTCGTACTGGTCGGACCAGAACCACGGCACCTCGGGCGCCGGGGCGGCGCGGCCGACGATGGCGGCGGCGGCCTGCTTGGCCTGTTCCAGGGCGTTCGGCACGCTTTCCAGTCGGTGCATCCGTCCGCCGTGGACCGGGATGGGGCGGTGGGTCACGTCGCCGATGGCGTAGATGGACGGGTCGCTGGTGCGGGCGGCCTCGTCCACCACCACGCCGTTCTCGCAAAGAAGACCTGCGGTGCGGGCCAAAGCCTCGCGCGCCAGGGCGCCGACGCCGACCAGAATGGCGTCGGCGGCGATCAGGCCGCCGTCCGCCAGACGCACGCCGCCATCCTCGAAGCCGGACACCTCGGCGCCGGTCAGGACTTCGACGCCGTGACCGCGATGCAGATCAGTGAAGAAGGTCGACAGGGCCTCCGAGGCCACGCGCGCCAGCACCCGGTCCATGCGCTCGATGACCACGGCCTCGGCGCCGAGAGCGCGGGCCGAAGCCGCCGCCTCGAGGCCCACATAGCCGCCGCCGACCACGGCCAGACGCTTGCCGGGGGCCAGGGCGGCCTTCAGCCGTTCGGCGTGCTCCAGGGTGCGCAGCTCCAGCAGATCGAGCCGGTCGGCGCCGGGAATGGCCAGCCTGCGCGCCGTCGAGCCGGTGGCCAGGATCAGCACGTCGTAGGTCTCGACCCCGCCGTCAGCGAACGTCACAGCCTTGCCCGCCGCGTCGATGGCGGTGGCCGTGACGCCGGTGCGCAGGTCGATCTTCTGTTCGACGTAAAAGCTCTCGGGGCGCAGCAGCAGGTCCTCCAGACCCGCCTCCCCCTTCAGCCAGGCCTTGGACAGGGGCGGCCGCTGATAGGGCGCCGCTGGCTCCTCGCCCGCCAGGACGATCTCGCCCTCAAACCCATACTGTCTCAGCAGCGCCGCCGCCGAGCCCCCCGCGTGTCCCGCGCCGATGATCAGAACCTTGGTCATGGCCAGACAGATAGAGCGACACGCTGCCAGTGGCGAGTGGCGAGACATTCCTTTTCCTCCCCACTTGTGGGGAGGGGGACCGCGAAGCGGTGGAGGGGCCTGCGGCAGACGCCTAGCGGCCCGTCGCGTGCCGCAGAATTTAGCGCCAGCACGCCGTCCAGATGATCTCGCACATCGGTCGCACGTACCCGCAGCACCTCAATCCCTTGCGTCGCCAGCCATCGCGTCCGCCGCTCATCATGAGCGATCTGGCTGGGGTCATCGTGGCTCGCGCCGTCCACTTCAACCGCCAGACGGGCGGCATGACAGTAGAAGTCGAGGATGTAGACGCCGACAGGATGCTGACGGCGAAACTTCAAACCTTCCAGGCCGCCCGTCTTGAGGCACGTCCACAGCCTGGTTTCCGGCGGGGTCAGGGCGCGGCGCATCCTCGCAGCGCGTCGATAGGTTTCAACGCTCGGCGCCATTGCCCCTCCACCACTTCGTGGTCCCCCTCCCCACAGGGTGGGGAGGAAAATGAACCGGCGTCAACTCGCACGGGTTGACCGTTCCATTGTTACAGCATAATGGAACGCGCCATGAGCACCGACGCCGCCAAGACCGCCCTGCTGGACGCCCTGCTATCGCTGCAGACGCGGGCGGAGGCCGACGCCTTTCTGTCCGACCTGTGCACCCCCGCCGAGCTGCGCGCCTTCGCCGAGCGGTGGCAGGTGGCGCGGCTGCTGGACGGCGGGGACAAGACCTATCGCGAGATCGCGGTCGAGGCCTCGGCCAGCCCGACCACCGTGGTGCGCGTCGCGCGCTCCCTGAAGGACATGCCGCATCAGGGCTATCGCCTGGTGCTGGACAGACTGAAAGCCTGAGTTGAGATCATGAGCACCGTGCAGGGGCGGCTACGCATCGCCGTCCAGAAATCCGGCCGTCTGGCCGAACGCAGCCTCGACCTGGTCCGCGACGCGGGCCTGCGGGTCGTCAAGGGCAACAACGAGCTGCTGTACCGGATCGAGAACTATCCGATCGACCTGCTGCGAGTGCGCGACGACGACATCCCGACCTTCGTGGCGGACGGGGTCTGCGATCTGGGGATCGTCGGCGAGAACGTGCTGGAGGAGGTCAAGAACGGCGGTCCGAACGCCGAGGTGGTCATGCCGCTGGGTTTTGGCCGCTGCACCCTGAAGATCGCCGTGCCGCCGACGCTCGACTATGCCGGGCCGCAGTCGCTGGACGGGCTGCGCATCGCCACCTCCTATCCCAAGATCCTGCGCCGGTTTCTGGACGAGAGCGGCGTCGCGGCCGACATCGTCACCATGCGCGGGGCGGTCGAGGTGGCTCCGCGGCTGAAGCTGGCCTCGGCCATCTGCGACCTGGTCTCGACCGGGGCGACGCTGGAGGCCAATGGCCTGACGCCTAAGGAGACCGTGCTGGACAGCCAGGCGGTGCTGATCAAGTCGCCGACCGCGCCCGAGGCCGGCCTGCAACACCTGCTGGACAGCCTCATCGAACGGATGGCCGGCGTGGTGTCCTCGCAGGGGGCCAAGTACGTCATGCTGAACGCGCCGCGCTCGGCGCTGGATGCAATCACCGCCATCCTGCCGGGCGCCGGATCGCCGACCGTCATGCCCCTGTCGGGCCGCGACGACGCCGTGGCCGTCCACGCCGTCTGCCAGGAAGCCGTCTTCTGGGAGACGCTGGAGAAGCTGAAGGCGGCGGGGGCCTCGGCCATCCTGGTCCTGCCGATCGAGAAGATGATGTGATGAAGCGTATCGACTGGAACAGGCTGGACGCAGGCGAGCGTCAGGCCGCCCTGGCCCGCCCGCAGCAGCGCACCGAGGGTTTCGTCACCAGCGTAGTGCGCGAGATCTTCGACGACGTGCAGGCGCGCGGCGGTCAGGCCGTGACCGACTGGGCCATCAAGCTGGACGGCGCCGCGCCGCGCCGGGTGGCGATCACCGAGAAGGCCGCCGCCGAGGCCCGCGCCGACCTGCCGCCCGCCGCCGCCCGCGCCCTGCGCGTCGCCGCCGACAACGTCCGCGTCTTCCACGCCGCGACCCGGCCCGAAGACACCGCCTTCATCGAGACCACGCCGGGCGTGAAGTCGAAGCTGGTCTGGCGGCCCATCGGCTCGGCGGGCCTCTATGTGCCCGGCGGCACGGCTCCTCTGTTTTCGTCCCTGCTGATGCTGGCCATTCCGGCGGGCGTGGCCGGGGTCGGGCGGCGTGTGGCCGTCACGCCGCCGTCGAAAGACGGGTCGGTCCACCCGGCCATGATCGTCGCCGCCGCCGAGGCGGGTCTGGACGAACTTTGGCTACTGGGCGGGGCGCAGGCCATTGCGGCCCTGACCTTCGGCGTCGAACTGGAGGCAGGGGTGATCGAGCCTGTCGACAAGCTGTTCGGCCCCGGCAACGCCTATGTGGCCGAGGCCAAGCGCTATGCGTCGTCCCTGCCCGGCGGTCCGGCGCAGGACATGCCTGCGGGACCGTCGGAACTGCTGGTCATCGCCGACCGCGACGCCGATTTCGAGATCGTCGCCGCCGACCTGCTGAGCCAGGCCGAGCACGACGCCGACGCCCAGGTCATCCTGGTCTCCGACAGCGGCACGGCCCTGACCGAGATCATGGCCGAGGTGGAGCGTCAGGTAGAGACCCTGCCCCGCGCCGCCATCGCCCGCGCCTCGCTGGAGCAGGCCCGCGCCATCCGCGTGGCCGATATGGCCGAGGCTTGCTTCGTGGCCAACCTCTACGGTCCCGAACACCTGTCGATTCAGGCCGAGGAGGCCGACCGGCTAGCGGACCGGATCACCGCCGCCGGGGCCGTCTTCGTCGGCCAGTGGGCGGCCGAGACGCTCGGCGATTACGCCGCCGGCCCCAGCCACGTCCTGCCGACCGACGGCGGGGCGCGGACCTTGGGCGGCGTCACCACCGCCAGCTTCATGACCACCATGTCGGTGCAGATGGTGACGCAAGCCGGCGCCGCCGCCCTCGCCCCCGTCGCCGCCCGTCTGGCGCGAATGGAGGGGCTGGAGGCCCACGCCCGCGCCGCCGATCTGAGGACCGAAGGATGAGAAGCTCTAGCTTGATCCTCCCCCGTCCCACGGGGGAGGGGGACCGCCGCAGGCGGTGGAGGGGGCGGCCATGGTCGCGCACTTCAGC
>JALAGW010000025.1 GCA_022712235.1 Brevundimonas sp.
CGACCGGCGGCGGCGCGACGGCAGGCGGCGCAGCGGGTGCGGCTGTAGCGGCGATCAGGGGTTCAGGCGAAGCGGCGACGCTGGCCCGACGCGGCGCGACCGAACGCGGCGCTGCGGGCCGGACTACAGGCGCGGAGACAGGCGGCGCGGCGGCCAGGGAGGTCCCGGCCGTCACAATCGCCTCAGCCGCCTCCGTGGTCGGCAGGACCGTGGCCGGCGAAGTCGAGACCTCCGAGGTCGATGCAGACGTGATCGGAGCCGGTTCATTGTTCGCACGCGTGATCAACCAGGTGGCCAGCGGAGCGCCGACAATCACGACAGCGGCTGCAGCGATATAGAGAGGGGTGCGGCTGCCCCCTTTACGGGGCGCAGGGAGAGGCACGGCCGGAGGCGTGACGGGCGCCGCCTCGATCCGGGGGACGGGCGTCGGCGACGGCCTGGCGGCGGATGCGGGCGCCGCGACCGGAGCCTCTGCGACTTTCGGCAAGGGACGCGGGGTGGCGTCCACCGGCGCGGCGGGCTTAACGGGTTGCGGCTGCGGCGCGCTCGGCATGGGCGCTGTGATCAGGTTCGGCGCGGCGGCTGGCGGCGTCGGACGGCGCTGCGGCACGAGCGAACCGGGGAACATGCTGCCGGACGACGGACGCGGCGCGGCGGCAGTCACGGCAGGCTGAGGCGTAGGTCTGGGCGCCGATTGGGGCGTCGCAGCTGGGGGCATCAGCCCCACGCCGCGGGGCAAGGGACCGGCGCGGAAGGTGGCCTGGGGCGGGCGGCCCCACTGCACCGGACGGCGGGCGAAGGGAACGGACTTGTCGTCGGCGTCGGACATTCGGTCTCCGGCGCCGGGCGGCGCGCATCACGAAGAAGGTCGGCAGACCTTCAAACTGCGGAGCGAGTTCGGCGGTTTCGTGACAGCCCCAACCCGACCTAGTTCTTCAACCGATAGCCCGTCTTGAAGATCCAGCCCACCACCGCCAGGCAGGCGAAGAAGAAGCCCAGCGTGGCCGTCAGGCTGAGGCCCACGCTGACGTCGCCTATGCCGTAGAAGGCCCAGCGGAAGCCCGAGATCAGATAGACCACCGGGTTGAACAGGGTCACCGTCCGCCAACCATCCGGCAGCATGTCGATCGAATAGAAGGCGCCGCCGAGGAAGGTCAGGGGCGTCACGATCAGCATGGGGATCATCTGCAGCTGTTCGAAATTCTGCGCCCAGACCCCGATGATGAAGCCGAACAGGCTGAACGTCGTCGAGATCAGGATCAGGAAGGCCAGCATCCAGAAGGGATGCAGGATCTGCAACGGCACGAACAGGGCCGCCGTCGCCAGGATGATCAGGCCCAGCACCGCCGACTTGGTCGCCGCCGCCCCGACATAGGCGATGACGATCTCCAGCGGCGACACGGGCGCCGACAGGATTTCATAAATGGTGCCGGTGAATTTCGGGAAGTAGATGCCGAAGCTGGCGTTGAAGATCGACTGGGTGAAAAGGCTCAGCATGATCAGACCCGGCACGATGAAGGCGCCATAGGGCACGCCCCCGACCTCCTCCATCCGGCTGCCGATGGCCCCGCCGAAAACCACGAAGTAGAGCGCCGTGGTGATCACCGGCGTCACGATCGACTGCCACAGGGTGCGAAGCGCCCGCGCCATCTCGAAGCGATAGATGGCCCAGACTCCATGTCCGTTGAACGTCATCACGCGGCCTCCCCATCGCGGTGAACCAGGCTGACGAAGATGTCCTCGAGCGAGCTCTGGCGGGTGTTCAGGTCCTTGAAGGCGACGCCCAGATCGGACAGGCGGCGCAGCAGCGACGGCACCCCGGTCTTCTCGGCATGGGCGTCGAAGGCGTACTCCAGCTCCCCGCCCTCGTTCTTCAGGCTCAGGTCCCATTCGGCCAGTTCCGGCGGGATCGCCGCCATCGGCTCCTGCAGGTTCAGCGTCAGGGTCTTCTTGCCCAGTTTCTTCATCAGGACGGCGGTCTGCTCGACCAGGATCAGCTCGCCCTTGAGGATGACCCCCACCCGGTCGGCCATCTCCTCGGCCTCCTCGATATAGTGGGTGGTCAGGATGATGGTGACGCCGCGTTCGCGCAGCCGCCGCACCAGGGCCCACATGTCGCGACGCAACTCCACGTCCACGCCCGCCGTCGGCTCGTCCAGGAACAGGATGTCGGGCTCGTGGCTCAGCGCCTTGGCGATCATGACGCGGCGCTTCATCCCGCCGGACAGGGTCATGATCTTGGCGTCCTTCTTGTCCCACAAGCTGAGGTCGCGAAGGATCTGCTCCACATAGGCCGGGTTCGGCGCCTTGCCGAACAGGCCCCGGCTGAAGGTGACTGTGGCCCAGACGGTCTCGAAGGCGTCGGTCGTCAGTTCCTGCGGCACCAGACCGATACGGGTGCGCGCGGCGCGATAGTCCTTCTGGATGTCATGGCCGTCGGCGATCACCGTCCCGGTCGAGGGCGTGACGATGCCGCAGATGATGGAGATCATCGTCGTCTTGCCCGCCCCGTTCGGCCCCAGCAGGGCGAAGATCTCGCCCTTCTCGATGTCCAGATCGACGCGCTTCAGGGCCTGATGGCCGGATTTATAGGTCTTGGTCAGACCTTGAATGGAAATGACTGACGGCATGGGCCCTCCCGGCGCAGGTTGCGCAGATAGGGAGGCGCCGGAACAGGCTCAAGACCTGACGGCGACGCTGATCCCCAACGACGAAACCGCGTTATAATGTCGACGCTCCAGAAAGCCCCCAGACGCAAGGCTCGCCCATGACCGGTTCCCGTTTCCTCGCCGTCGCCGCCTTGCCCCTGGTCCTGGTCCTCGCCCTGTCCGCCTGCGAGACCGAGAGCACCCTGCCCGCAAGCCTCGGCTTCGGGGCGAACCCGCAACTGCCGGCCGCCCGCGTCCAGCGTATCCCGACGGTCAAGATCGCTCCCGCCGTCGGCTGGCCCGAAGGGCGCACGCCGGTTCCGGCCCAAAGCCTTGCCGTCAACGCCTTCGCCAGCGGACTGGACCATCCGCGCTGGCTCTATGAACTGCCCAACGGCGATGTCCTGGTCGCCGAGACCAACGCCCCGCCCAAGCCGGAAGGGAACGGCGGCGGCATACGCGGCTGGTTCGAGCGCCGCATCATGGGCAAGGCGGGCGCCCGCGCGCCCAGCGCCGACCGCATCACCCTGCTGCGCGACGCCGACGGAGACGGCGTGGCCGAGACGAAGACCGTCTTCCTGTCCGGCCTGACCTCGCCCTTCGGCATGGCCCTGATCGGCGATCGCCTGTTCGTCGCCAACGCCGACGCCGTGGTCGCCGTCCCCTATCGGACCGGCCAGACGCGCATCGACGCTGCGCCGGTCAAGGTCACGGACCTGCCGGCCGGTCGCAACCACCACTGGACCAAGAGCCTGGTCGCCTCGCCCGACGGCTCGAAGCTCTATGTCGGGGTCGGCTCCAACTCCAACGTCGGCGAGAACGGCCTGGACGAAGAGGTCGACCGCGCCGCCGTGCTGGAGATCGACCCGGCCACCGGCGCGCGGCGCGTCTTCGCCTCGGGCCTAAGAAACCCCGTCGGCATGGCCTGGAACCCCGAGGACGGCCGCCTCTGGGTCTCAGTCAATGAGCGCGACGAGATCGGCGACGATCTGGTCCCCGACTACATGACCTCGGTCACGCCCGGCGGCTTCTACGGCTGGCCGTGGAGCTATTACGGCCAGACGGTCGATACGCGGGTCCAGCCGCCGCGTCCCGACATGGTGGCGAAAGCCGTCAAGCCGGACTACGCCCTCGGCTCGCACACGGCCTCTCTGGGCCTGACCTTCTACACCGGCGCCCTCATGCCCCAATGGCGCAACGGGGCCATTGTGGGCCAGCACGGCTCGTGGAACCGCAATCCGCCCGCCGGCTACAAGGTCATCTTCGTGCCCTTCAGCGGCGGCAAGCCGGCCGGTCCACCTCAGGACGTCCTGACCGGTTTTCGCAACGACAAGGGCGAGGCCATGGGTCGTCCGGGCGGGGTGCTGGGCGTCCGCTCCGGCGCCCTTATGGTGGCCGACGACGTGGGCAATGTCATCTGGCGCGTGACGCCGGTCCGACCCTAGGATCTGCTAGAAATAGCCCCGGCGCGAGCCGGGCCTTTGCGCCGTCGGCTCGGTCAGTTCGGCGGCATGATCACAATGGGCGCAGGCGGGGCCGCCGGCGTAACGGGCGCCGGAGC
>JALAGW010000243.1 GCA_022712235.1 Brevundimonas sp.
ATTCCATCACGGGTCTCAAAGGCCTGGACGCGGTGCGCAAGCGCCCCGGCATGTATATCGGCGACACCGACGACGGCTCGGGCCTGCACCACATGGTCTATGAGGTGGTCGACAACGCCATCGACGAGGCCCTGGCCGGCCACGCCGACCTGGTGACCGTCACCCTGAACGAGGACGGTTCGGTCACCGTGACCGACAACGGGCGGGGCATCCCGACCGCCATCCACGCCGAGGAAGGCGTTTCCGCCGCCGAGGTCATCATGACCCAGCTGCACGCCGGCGGTAAGTTCGACCAGAACTCCTACAAGGTGTCGGGCGGTCTGCACGGCGTGGGCGTCTCCGTGGTCAACGCCCTGTCCGACTGGCTGGAGCTGGTCATCTATCGCGACGGCAAAAAGCATAGCGTCCGCTTCGAGCGCGGCGAGACGGTGCGCGCGCTGGCGGTCATCGGCGACGCGCCGATGCGCGAGGACAAGGGCCGTCTGCTGACCGGCACCGAGGTCACCTTCTATCCGTCCGTCACCACCTTCAGCCACATCGACTTCGACCTGAAGACGCTGGAGCACCGCCTGCGCGAGCTGGCCTTCCTGAACTCGGGCGTGGTCATCAAGCTGTCGGATCATCGCGGTGCCGAGCCGGTCGAGATCATGCTGCACTATGAGGGCGGCGTCGAAGCCTTCGTGCGCCACCTCGACAAGTCCAAGACGCCGATCCTGAAGGACGTCATCGTCATTCGCGGCCAGAAGGACGGCATCGAGCTGGACCTGGCCCTGTGGTGGAACGACAGCTACCACGAGACCATGCTGTGCTTCACCAACAACATCCCGCAGCGGGATGGGGGCACCCACCTGTCGGCCTTCCGCGCCAGCCTGACCCGCGTCATGGGCGGCTATATCGAGAGCTCGGGCCTGGCCAAGAAGGAGAAGGTCGCGCCGACCGGCGAGGACGCCCGCGAGGGCCTGACCTGCGTCCTGTCGGTCAAGGTGCCGGATCCCAAGTTCAGCTCGCAGACCAAGGACAAGCTGGTGTCGTCCGAGGTGCGCCCGGCGGTCGAGAGCCTGTGCTCGGAAGGCCTGGGCACCTGGTTCGAGGAGCACCCGGTCGAGGCCAAGATGATCGTGTCCAAGATCATCGAAGCCGCCTCGGCGCGTGAAGCCGCCCGCAAGGCGCGCGACCTGACCCGCCGCAAGTCGGCGCTGGAGATCTCGAGCCTGCCCGGCAAGCTGGCCGACTGTCAGGAACGCGATCCGGCCAAGTCCGAACTCTTCATCGTCGAGGGCGATTCCGCAGGCGGCTCGGCCAAGCAGGCGCGCAACCGCGAGAACCAGGCCGTCCTGCCCCTGCGGGGCAAGATCCTGAACGTCGAGCGCGCGCGCTTCGACCGCATGCTGTCCTCGGACCTGATCGGCACGCTGATCCTGGCCCTGGGCACCGGCATTGGCCGCGACGACTTCAACGCCGACAAGCTGCGCTATCACAAGATCATCCTGATGGCCGACGCCGACGTCGACGGCGCCCACATCCGCACCCTGCTGCTGACCTTCTTCTATCGTCAGATGCCGGAGCTGATCGAACGCGGCCACGTCTATATCGCCCAGCCGCCGCTCTATAAGGTGTCGAAGGGCAAGCAGCACCGCTACGTCAAGGACCAGGCGGAGATGGACGCCTACCTGATCGAGGAAGGCTGCGCCGACGCCGAGCTGGACCTGTCGACCGGCGAGCGCCGCATGGGCCTGGACCTGCAGGCCCTGGTGCGCGAGGCCAAGGCCTTCAAGGCCCTGGTCGACCGTCTGGCCGCCCGCGCCCCCGCCTTCGCCATCGAACAGGGCGCCCTGGCCGGCCTGTTCACCGAGAGCGCCGGCGAGCTGGAGACGCGCGCCGCCAACGCCGCGACGCGCCTGAACCTCTATGCCGAGGAGGGCGACGGCCCTTGGTCGGGCGACCGCGCCGAGCAGGGCGGGGTGGTGTTCAGCCGCGTCCGTCGCGCCGTCAGCGAAACCATCGTCCTGGACGAACAGCTGGGCCGCTCGCTGGACGCGCGTCGTCTGGCCGAACGCGCCGCTGTCTTCGAGGGCCTGTTCGACCAGCCCGCCGTCTATCGTCGCAAGGACAAGACCACGACGATCCGCGGGCCGCTGGACCTGCTGAACGCCGTGCTGGACGCCGGCAAGAAGGGCATGGCCATCCAGCGCTACAAGGGTCTGGGCGAGATGAACCCCGAGCAGCTGTGGGAGACGACCCTGGACGTCAACGCCCGCACCCTGCTGCAGGTCAAGGTCGAGCACGGCGATGACGCCGACGACCTGTTCGCCAAGCTGATGGGCGATGTGGTGGAGCCCCGCCGCGAGTTCATTCAGGACAACGCCCTGGACGCCGCCGTCGACGTCTGATCGACGAGGCAGATCACAGCGGTGCGGACGGGTCGCCCCTCGGGGCGGCCCGTTTTTGCATGGAGAGGGGGCCTGCAGGCGGCCGGTCGGCCATGCCTAAATTGTGACTTTTTCGTGTTTTGCTTGTGGCGTCTTGACGGCCGTCAAGGTGCGGCGCACCCCTGTCAAGGTTGGCTGAATGCCCCGGCCGGGGCGGGAGAAATTCATGAGAAACGTGGTGTTCGCAGGCGCGGCGGCGCTGGCGCTTGCGTCCGTCTGGACGGGGGCTGAGGCCCAGAATTCCAGCAAGACCGCCACCTATGGCGAGATTGTCCTGCGGGCCGGTTTCACGCCCGATCCCTATCGCGTGTCGGTGACGGCCGGCGGCTCCATCGACGCCTACGAGGACACTCCTCTGCCGGCGGCCTGCGTCGGCAATGTCGCGGACGCGCCGGATTTCGAGGTGACCTATGAGGCGGGGCGGCTGCCGCTGGTGTTCCGCACCCTGTCCTCGGTCGACACCACCCTGATCATCAACGGGCCGGACGGCAACTGGTCGTGCGACGACGACAGCTATGGCGACGGCGACGCCCAGGTGCGCTTCGACAAGCCGCGCAGCGGGACCTACGACATCTGGATCGGCACCTTCGGCGGCGGCACGGCCAACGCCAGTCTGCTGATCACCGAAACGCCCTGATCCGCGAAGCGGGCGTTTCGCCGGGGCGGGGGGTGTTTCAGGTCCCCGCCAGGGTGGTGTGAACCGGCACGCCGTTCTTCACGGCCAGGGTGACGGGCGTGCGCTCGGCCACGTCGGCCAGACGGGCGCACTGGGCCTCGTCCAGAGGGCCGGCCGGGGTCAGCACGCGCTCGATGCGCGGCGGGGTCTCGCCGCCCAGATATTCCAGGCGCACGTCCAGCCCTTCCAGCGGCCAGCCCTTCTTCTCGGCGTACATGGTCAGGGTGATGGCGGTGCAGGCGCCGAGCGCCGAGATCAGCAGGTCGAAGGGGGCAGGGCCGCTGTCGGCGCCGCCCAGGCGTTCGGGTTCGTCGGCGGTCAGTTCGTGCTTCAGGTCGCCGCCCGTCCGGATCGAGGTCCGGTAGCGGGCGGTTCCGATGTGGGCGTGGGCGATAGCCATGAGTGCGGTTCCGATCAGGACATGGGAG
>JALAGW010000244.1 GCA_022712235.1 Brevundimonas sp.
CCGCGACGCCGCGCGGCAAGGCCGCCTCGAACTCGCTGCGGGTGCCCGACCCGTCTTCGCGCAGAACCCAGTCCAGCGCCTTCAGCTCCGCCGCCGACAGCGCCTCGCTCCGCCCCGCCAGCGGATGCCCCGGCGCCGCCACCACCACCAGCCGATCGGCGTCGATCCGCACCTTCTCGACCCGCGACGCCTCGAAAGCCCCCTCGATCAGGCCCAGCTCGGCCTCCCCCGCCAGCACCGCCTCGACCACCCGGTGTGTATTGCCGATCGACAGGTGCAACTGGATCTCCGGATGCGCCCGCGCAAAGGCCGCCATGCGCGGCGGCAGCCAGTAGGCGGCGATGGTCTGGCTGGCGAACAGCCGCACCGCGCCGCGCTTCAGCCCCGCCAGATCGTCCAGCGCCTGCTCCGCCGCCTCGGCCTGGGCCAGGACCGCGCGCGCCTCGGGCAGGAAGGCCGCGCCCGCCGCGTTCAGGGCCAGCCCCCGCCCCACGCGGTCGAACAGCCGGGTCCCGTGCCGCGCCTCCAGCGCCGCCACCGCCGCGCTGACCGCCGACTGGGTCAGGTGCAGGGCCTCGGCCGCCCGCGTCATATGCAGACGCTCAGCCACGGCGACAAAGATGCGGAGCTGTTCCAGCGTCATGGCCAATCAATCGCTTTTGATGATTGTTAAGTCCAGAACTATCCGTTGGAACGATCAGATGACGGAGCAGATGATGCGGCGTCATGACGACCGCCCACCATCTCGCCCACGCCCACTCCAGCCTGACCGCCCCGCTGCGCGGCGCCGCCCGCCTGCTGCCCGGCGTCCTGCTGAGCGCGACTGTCGGCGCGGCCGCCTACGGCCTGCAACTGATCGAGACCGCCCTGTTCGGCCATCCCTGGGTCGAGGGCCTGGTCATCGCCATCCTGATGGGGGCGGCCCTGCGCCTGATCTGGACCCCGTCCGGCCTCTGGACGCCCGGCATCGCCTTCAGCGCCAAGACCCTGCTGGAGGTCGCCGTGGCCCTTCTGGGCGCCACCGTGTCCGGCGCCGCCGTCATGGCGCTGGGCCCCGTCATGCTGCTGGCCATCATGGGCGTCGTCGCCCTGGCCATCCTCGGCGGCTATGCGCTCGGACGCGCCTTCGGCCTGCCGCCCGCCATGGCCCTGCTGGTCGCCTGCGGCAACGCCATCTGCGGCAACTCGGCCATCGCCACCGTGGCCCCGGTCATCGAGGCCGAGGGCGAGGACGTGGCCGCCGCCATAGGCTTCACCGCCGTCCTCGGCATCCTCGTGGTCCTGCTGGTCCCGGTCGTCGGCGCCCTGATGGGCTTCGACGCGACCAGGGTCGGCGTCCTGGCCGGCCTGACCGTCTATGCCGTGCCCCAGGTCCTGGCCGCCGCCGCCCCCGCCGGGATGCTGGCCGTCCAGACCGGCGCCGTGGTCAAGCTGGTCCGCGTCCTGATGCTGGGCCCCGTCTGCCTGGTCCTGGGCCTGATGCGGTCTGGCAAGGCGGAAGGCGCCAGGCGGCCCAGGCTGCACCACATGGCTCCGTGGTTCATCATCGTCTTCCTGATCCTGATGGGCCTGCGTTCGGCGGGCCTGATCCCCGAGGTCGTCCTGCCGCCGTTGCAGGCCGGGGTGACGTCGATGACCCTGATCGCCATGGCCGCCCTGGGCCTGATGGTCGATCCGAAAGCCGTGGTCCGCGCCGGACCGCGCGTGGCCGCCGTGGCCGCCCTGTCGGCCCTGCTGATCGGCGCCCTTGCGCTGGCGACAATCGTGCTCATTTTGCCCGGCTGACGCACAATCGCACCGCCGCGCTGGCCTTTCCCTCGATAGGGCTGTAAGAGGCGCCGCTTCCTTCCCGCTTTCCGCATCTTGCAGCGGCCCGGACTTCCGTGGCCGAACACAGTCCGCCCGAGCCCGAAATGAACCTTCGTAACGTCGCAATCATCGCCCACGTTGACCACGGCAAGACCACCATGGTTGACCAGCTGCTGGCTCAGTCCGGCGTCTTCCGAGCCAACGAGGCGACCACTGAGCGCGCCATGGACTCCGGCGACCAGGAAAAAGCGCGCGGCATCACCATCCTGGCCAAGTGCACCTCGGTGCTGTGGAACGGCAAGGCCGGCGAAACCCGCATCAACATCATCGACACCCCCGGCCACGCCGACTTCGGCGGTGAAGTCGAGCGCATCCTGGGCATGGTGGACGGCTGCGTCATCCTGGTCGACGCCGAAGAGGGCGTCATGCCCCAGACCAAGTTCGTCCTGACCAAGGCGCTGAAGATGGGCCTGCGCCCCATCCTCTGCATCAACAAGGTCGACCGCGCCCACGCCGATCCCGACCGCGTCCACAACGAGACCTTCGACCTGTTCGCCGCCATCGGCGCCACGGACGAGCAGCTGGACTTCCCGCACATCTACGCCTCGGGCCGCTCGGGCTGGGCGACGCTGGATCTGAACCAGCCCAACGACAACCTGGCCCCGCTGTTCGACCTGATCGTCGACCACGTGCCGGCGCCCAAGGTTCAGGAAAACCGCGACAAGCCGTTCCAGATGCTGAACGTCCTGATCGAAAGCGACCCCTTCCTGGGCCGCCTGCTGACCGGCCGCATCCAGAGCGGCAAGGCCGTTCCCGGCATGGCCATCCACGCCCTGGACCGCGACGGCAAGGAAATCGAGCGCGGCCGCATCACCAAGGTTCTGGCCTTCCGCGGCCTGAAGCGTCAGCCCCTGGACGAGGGTTCGGAAGCGGGCGACATCGTCGCCATCGCCGGCATGTCCAAGGCGACCGTGGCCGACACCCTGTGCGCCATGGAAGTCACGGACGCCCTGCCGGCGCAACCGATCGATCCGCCGACCATCTCGATGACCGTCTCGGTCAACGACAGCCCCCTGGCCGGTCGCGAAGGCGACAAGGTCCAGTCGCGCGTCATCCGCGACCGCCTGCTGAAGGAAGCTGAAGCCAACGTCGCCATCCGCGTCACCACGACCGAAGGCGGCGACGCCTATGAAGTGGCCGGCCGCGGCGAACTGCAGCTGGGCGTCCTGATCGAGAACATGCGCCGCGAAGGCTTCGAGGTCTCGATCTCGCGTCCCCGCGTGGTCTTCCAGACCGGCCCGAACGGCGAGAAGATGGAGCCGATCGAAGACGTCATGGTCGACGTCGACGACGAGTTCTCGGGCATCGTCATCGAGAAGCTGTCGGCCCGTAAGGCCGAAATGACCGACATGGGCCCCTCGGGCGCCGGCAAGACCCGCATCCAGCTGAAGTGCCCGTCGCGCTCGCTGATCGGCTATCAGGGCGAGTTCCTGACCGACACGCGCGGTTCGGGCGTGCTGAACCGCGTCTTCTCGCACTATGAGCCGCACAAGGGCGCCATCGAAGGCCGTCTGAAGGGCGTGCTGATCTCGAACTCGGACGGTGAAACCGCCGCCTTCGCCCTGTGGAACCTGGAAGACCGCGGCGTCATGTTCGTCGGCGCCGGCGAGAAGACCTATCAAGGCATGATCATCGGCGAGAACAGCCGCTGGGACGACCTGGACGTCAACCCGATCAAGGGCAAGCAACTGACGAACGTCCGCGCCGCCGGCAAGGACGAGTCGGTTCGCCTGACCCCGCCGCGCCAGATGTCGCTGGAACAGGCCATCGCCTACATCGAGGACGATGAGCTGGTCGAGGTCACGCCCAAGTCGATCCGCCTGCGCAAGCAGGTGCTGAACCCCTCGTTCCGCAAGAAGCGCGTCCGCCCCGACTGAGGCTGACGAACGGATCAAATGAAGAAGGCGACCCTCGCGGGTCGCCTTTTTTGTTGGGGCATCCTGATTGGTCCCGCCGCCCTTCGGGCTGCTTGCGGCCGTTTTCCTCGACGTCATCCCGGCCGTAGCGCAGCGGAGAGCCGGGACCGCCCACACTGAACGGCCAGAGCCTCCTGCGGTCCCGGATCGCCCCTTCAGGTCTTCCGGGATGACGAAAGGCGTTGAGCTACTTCTTCAGCCCCAGCAGTCCCATCCAGCCGCCGCTGGTCAGCAGGGCCACGTCCAGCAGGGCCAGGGCCAGGGGCGTCGAGGTCGAGGCGGCGATGAATTTCGGTCGCCAGTCCGGCCCGAACTTGGACTTGTAGGCGCGCAGACCCTGGAAGCCGTAAACCGCTCCGCCCTCCTCGAACACCAGGGCGCCGACACGGGCGAAGACGGGGGCCAGACGCCGGTCCTCCAGCCCCGCCAAGGGCGCCATGCCCAGGTCGAAGCGCTGGAAGCCCTCGGCCCGCGCCCACTGCGCCGTGCGCGTGAACAGATAGTCCATGATGCCGTGCGGCCCCTCCGGGTCATGACGCATCAGGTCGATCATGGCCTCCTCGCCCCTGGCCCCGACCAGCAGGTTGGCGAAGGCCACGATGCGGCCGCCCTCCCGCGCCACCGCGACCGGAGAGCAATCCAGATAGTCGATGTCGAACCGCCCCAGGGAAAAGGCCTTCTCGGAGCCGTTGTGGTGGTTCAGCCAGGCGTCGGACACCGCCCGAAGCTCGGCCTCCAGAGGCCGGACGGCGCCGGGCGCCAGGACCTCGAAGGTCGCGCCCTCGCGCTCGGCCCGGTTCACGGCGGTCCGCAGGTTCTGCTTGCCCTTGCCCTCGGTCGAGAACTGCCCGGCGTCGATCACGGCGGCCTCGCCGACCTTGCGCACGGCCAGTCCCAGGGTGGCCAGATCCGCCAGCATGCCCTCGCCCACCGAATAGAAGACCGGGGCGCCGCCGTAGCTGTCGGCCATTTCGGCGAAGGCCCACAGCAGCTCCAGCCGCTCGGCCTTCAGACCCGCCGCCTCGCCCATGGCGATCCAGCGCCGCCCCCGCACGCGATAGGCGATGAAGCTGCGCCCCGAGGGGCTGAACAACAGGGCCTTGTCGCCCAGCAGGGCCAGCCCCGCCTCGGGCGCGGCCGTGTCGGCCTCGGCCAGGGCCGCGCGGGCGCGCTCGATGTCGGCCGGGCCGGCCGGACCGTGACTGCGCGCGCCGGGCGCCGTCAGCAGGGATCGCACCGCCACCGCCAGGGTCAGGATCGCCAGCACGGCGCCCGCCCTCAAGAAGCCCGAGGCCTGCTTGTCCGTCAGGAAGGTCCACCACAGCTCATCCGTATAGGCCGTGTCGCGATAGGCGAAGAAGCCGAGCCACAGCATGGCCACGACCGCCGCCGCCAGCATCAGCAGCCAGCCCGGCCGCAAGGGCTCGCCCAGGCGCGACCGCCGGTTGAAGGCGGCGCGGCACGGCAGAAGCAGGGCCGCCGCCAGGGTCAGCTCGGCCGCCTCCTCCCAGTCCAGCCCCTTCATCAGAGAGAAGACCGCCCCCAGCATCAGGCCGAACAGGGCCGCGTAATAGGCGCCGCGTCGGCGACGCCACAGACCCGCCGACACCAGCAGCAACAGGAATCCGGTCACGCTGGCGCCGAAATGCGACAGGTCGATCAGCAGGGGCGCCGCGATCCGATCCAGCAGCTGCAACCGCCCGGTGAAGGCTGGCGTCGCCGCCGACAGCAGCATGATCGCGCCCAGAATGAACGACGCCACGGCGAAGACCTGGGGCGTCAGCTCATAGGCCAGGCCTCCCAGTCGCTGGAGGATGCGCCCCGCTCCGCCCTGGCGTTTCGTCGCTGTCATTCGTCCTCTCGGGATGTGCGCCCGTCATAGAGCAAGAATCGGCGGTTTGGGGCGCTGAAAAGGTCATTTCTGGGCAGGTGAAACAATCTGAAACGCAGCGAGTTCACCTTTTCGCGAGCGCCAGACTCGCTTGACCGGAGTAACCTCATGATCCGCAAGACCGCCCTGCTGACCGGCATCGCCGGCGCCTTCCTCTTCGCCGCCCCTGTGCTTGCACAAGACGCCACGACGCCGCAGACGCCCGAACCGGCTCCCGCTGAGGCGCCTGCGGCCCAACCCCAAAGCCTGACCCTGACGCCCGGCGCCACGGTCAAGAGCGCCGACGGCACGGAGCTCGGCAAGCTGGTCGGCGCCCAGAACGGCGCCGCCGGTCAGGAACTGACCGTGCGCGGCGCCGACGGCTCGGTTCGCCCGGTGCCGGTGGCCGGCATCCGTCAGGAAGGCGACGCCATCGTCGTCAACGCCAGCCTGGCCGACTTCCAGTCCGCCGCCCCGATCGGCGGCGAGGCTCCGGCCGAAGCGACCCCGCCGGCCGACGCCACGGACACGCCCCCGGCCGAGCCGACGGAGCCGCCCGCGGCTGACGAACCGACCGCCTGATCCTTCAGGCCGGAATGAAGAAGGGGCGGCCCGTCAGGGGCCGCCCCTTTGTCGTTGCGGTTCCGAAGAAGGGCTCAGGCCCGCTTCTTGACCAGTCCCAGCAGGAACAGCAGTACCACGGCGCCGACCGTGGCGACGATGATGCCGACGATCCAGTTGCCCGAGGCGTCGATGCCCAGCAGGTTATTGGCCAGGAAGCCGCCGATCAGGGCGCCGATGACGCCCACGATCAGATTGGTTAGCAGGCCGTGGCTGCGTTTCATGATCTTTTCCGCCAGCCAGCCGGCGACGATGCCGATGATGATCCAGGCGATGAATCCAAATCCGCTCATTCAGTCCCTCCCGTGAAAAGGCGCGATGCCTTGACCCTAATGCGCCGCGCCCGCTCAGGTTGCCTCCGGACGGCTGAATAAGCTTCGCCGTTCGCGCCACAGGCGAAAACGGCATGTCCCTTGCGGCGAGACGCCTGAGCCGTGCCGATCCGGCACAGCGCAGATCATCAGAGGGAGGGGCCGTCATGGCCGCCGACATCGATCTTCACCTGGGCCGCCGCCTGCGTCGCCGTCGCCGTCTTCTGGGCCTGACCCAGCAGCAGCTCGCCGTTCAGGTCGGCGTGCGCTTCCAGCAGATCCAGAAATACGAATGCGGCGCCAACCGCATCTCGGCCGCCCGCCTGTGGGAGCTGGCCGAGGCGCTGGAGACCCCGATCACCTATTTCTACGACGGTCTCGCAGAAGCCATCGAACGCGCCGCCCCGACGGTCAGCATCGAGCCCTTCGTGCGCGCCGAAAGCCTGCACCCCGGCAGCAAGGCCGCCTGACCCTTCGTCAGACCGCCCCTCGCTCCTCGGCGCGGGGCGGTGTATCTGCTCGGCATGACCGAACTGGAAGCCTTCGCCGTCGAACTGTCGCATGAGGCCGCGCGCACGGCCCTGCCCTTCTTCCGCGGCGAGTTCGCCCAGGAAAACAAGGCCGGACCCGGCGCCTTCGACCCCGTCACCGAGGCCGATCGCGCCGCCGAGGCCGCCATTCGCCGCCTGATCGCCGCCCGCTATCCGCACCATGGCGTCATCGGCGAGGAGTACGGCGAGGACCGTCCCGACGCCGACCATGTCTGGGTGCTGGACCCAATCGACGGCACCCGCGCCTTTATCGCCGGCCTGCCCCTGTGGACCACCCTGATCGCCCTGCGCCATGACGACCAGCCCCTGATCGGCGCCATCGGCCAGCCCTATCTGGACGAGATCTTCCTCTGCGGCCCCTCCGGCGCCCGCCTGCTGCGCGGCGGCGCCGAGACCCCGCTGAAGACCCGCGCCTGTCCGGCCCTGTCCGACGCCCTGATCGCCCCCCCCGCCCCCGACATCTTCGTCGGCGCCGACCGCGAGGCCTGGACGCGGCTGCGCGCCTCGGCCCGGCTGGCCCGTCTGGGCTGCGACGCCTACGCCTACGCCATGGTGGCCGCGGGCCGCATCGACCTGGTGGCCGAAACCGAGCTGAAGGTCTGGGACTGGTCGGCGCTGAAGCCGGTCATCGAAGCGGCGGGCGGCCAGGTCACGAGCTGGACGGGCCAGGCCCCCGACGGCGACGGCCGCATCCTGGCCGTCGGCGACGCCGCCCTGACCGATCAGGCCCTGGCGGTGCTGAAGGCTTAAGCCGCGCCCTTGGCCGGGGCGGGCGTCGCCGGCTGACCCTCGGCGGGCGCGACATAGCCGGCCAGGGCGTCGAACTCATCGAGGAAGACGCCGCGCAGCGGGTCCGCCTCCATGATGACCTCGTGCAGGGCGCCGGCCACCTCGACATAACGACCCCGCCCCAGACGGCGCGCCGCCCAGCGGTTGGTCTGCTTCCAGACCTTGTCGTCCTCGGACGCCTGAACCACGCAGACCGGGATCTTGACCGACTTCAGCGCGCGCGGTTTCAGCGCCCGCTCGCCGGCGTCCAGCGCAAAGGCCAGCCAGCCCCAGGTCGGGCCGCCGATGGCCAGGTGCGGGCAGGCGTAGAGCTGCTGACGCCACAGGTCGTATCGGTCCTGATCCGAGGTCAGGCCGTCCTTCTCGAAGGTATGGTCGAACGGATCGTCGGGGTTATCCAGCACATAGTCGCCCGCCTTGCCGTGGCGCAGGTTCCACCGCACCGCCAGCTTGACGGACCACATCGACCGCTTGCCGGTCTTGATGCGCAGCATGGGGCTGGACAGGACGGCGCCGGCGAACCGGTCCTCGCCCGCCTCCAGCGACAGCAGGTTCAGCGCCCCGCCCATCGAGTGGCCGACCATGATCCAGGGCTTGGGCGCCTTGGCCTCATAGGCGTCCAGCAGGCGGGCGTAGTCGTCCAGGAATTCCTCGACGGCGCGGGCATGGCCGCGCAGACGGTCGGGCAACAGCCGCGCCGACAGTCCCTGCCCCCGCCAGTCATGGGCCAGGACGCAGAAGCCGCGCGCCAGAAAATTGCCGATGACCTCGAAATACTTCTCGATCGGCTCGGTGCGGCCGGGGCTCAGGACCACCGTGCCGCGCGGCGTCTTGGCCACCATGGCCGACGGCGTCCACAGGGCCGCGCGCAGGCGAAGCCCGCCCGCGCCGCGATACCAGTCGCCCTCTCCGCCGGGAGGCGAAGCGGCGCCGGGAACCCCCATCAGGGGCGCATGGGCGGCGAAGGCGGTGGCGCGGTTCACTCGGGCTTCCTGAACTTCAAGGTCATGCGATCGCTCTCGCCGATCGCGTCGTATTTGGTGCGGTCGAACTCGGGATTGGCCGGCTGCCCCATGGGCGCCGTCAGGCGAATGGGCGCCAGGGTGTCGGCGCCGAAGGGGTGATCCTTGGTGTCGGCCGGGTTGGCGTTGATCTCGGACGCCTCGACGAAGACGAAGCCGGCCTCGGCGGCCAGTTGCTTGACGAAGGCTTCCTGGACATAGCCGTTGGCCGCCGCCGGGTCCTGGTCCTCGTCCGGCTGCAGCCGGTGCTGCTCGACGCCCAGGACGCCGCCGGGCCGCAGGGCGGCATAGGCGTCGGCGAAGGCCTTCTCGGCCAGACCGGCGGCCATCCAGGCGTGGATGTAGCGCATGAACAGCACCAGATCGGCCGTGCCCGCCGGCGCCACCGGCCCCGTGCCCGCGCCGAAGGCGCTGAACTGGACCTGGCCATACAGCTTCTTGTCGCCTTCTAGCCTGGCCTTGAGGGCGTTGTTGATGGCGATCTGGGCGGGGTCCGCCGCGGGGCCTTCAGCAAAGCCCGCCAGATAGAGCGAGCCGCCGCCCTTGTGCAGATAGGGAGCCAGGATCTCGATGAACCAGCCGCTGCCAGGCCAGAAGTCCACCACCGTCATCCTGGGCTGCAGGCCGAAGAAACGCAGGGTCTCGACCGGGTGGCGCCAGGCGTCGCGCGCCTTGTCCGACGCTGAGCGCCAGGACCCGGCGACGGCCCACTCCAGCGAGCCTTCCGGCGGCCCGGCGGGCGCGGCCGGAGCCTGGGGCGCCGCCTTGTCTTCCTTCTTGCCGCAGGCGGCCAGACCGGCGAAGGCGGCCATGCAGGCGCCCGCCAGAACCGCGCGTCGCGTCGATCGCTCAGCCATGCGCGCCTCCCTGGGCCAGGACCATCATGGAGATCATCATGGCCTTGGGCTTAAGACGCTTCTTTGCCGGGGTCAAAACCGCAAACGGCATCAGTTCGCGGCCTCGGGCTTGCGGAAGCGCAGGGTCATGCGGTCGCTCTCGCCGACGGCGTCGAAGGCGGCCCTTTCCTCGGCGGTCAGGACGCGGCCGTCCTTCTGCGACGAGCGGACCGGCGGCAGGGTCCAGACGCCGAACGGATGGTCGCGATCATCCTTGGGATTGGCGTTCAGCTCGCTGCGCGCCTCCAGCTCGAAGCCCGCGCGACGGGCGGCGTGGATGACGTAGCTTTCCGGCACATAGCCGGTCGAGGCCACGTCAGCGACGTTGAGGCCGTCGACGCTGCGGTGCTGCTCGACCGCCAGGACGCCGCCCGGCTTCAGCGCCTTGAAGAAGGCGGCCAGATAGGGGTCGGTGCGGCCGTCGCGGGACCAGTTGTGGAAGGCGCGGGCCACCACGACCATGTCGGCGCTACCATCGGCCACGCCCATGCTCTCGGTCGGCTTGCCGACGGCGACGTAGCGCCCGCCGGTCGACGCGGCATAGGGCTCCAGGATGTTGCGCCACCAGCCGGCCCGGCCGGGTTCGATCTCCACCACCGTCAGGCCGGGCTGCAGCCCCCAGAAGGTCAGGGTCTCGAACGGATGACGCTGGCTGTCGCGGGCGCGGTCGGCCTCGGGCCGGGTGGTCGAGGCGATGGCGGCCTGAAGCGCGGCGTCCTCCTCGACCTGGGGCATCTCCATCGACAGACCCTGACGGTGCGGCAGGGCCGGCGTCTCGGGCGGGACGGTCTGGGCCAGAACGGGCGAGGCGAGAGCGCTCGCCACAAGGGCGGCGAGGACGAGGGATCGCATGGGGGGCTCCGGTCGGTCCTGAAAAGAAACAATCTGTAACCCTTACGGCGCTTCGCGGCCTCGGCAAGGCGCGGATTGGACCAAGCGACGATTTCGCGCGCCTCGTCACCGACGCGGCGCCCCTTGCGGCGCGAAAATGCGCGCCTACCTCTTCATCCGAGAGCGCCGATCCCGGGCTCTCCAGACCTGACGGGGCCGATTTCGGACCGCCGGGACTGAAACCCTCCGTCGTCCGGGGCGCCAATCGCCGGACGGCTCAACCTTGCTGAATGTCAGAAGGATGACCCATGCGTACCTATGATTTCTCGCCGCTGTACCGTTCCGCCGTCGGCTTCGACCGTCTGGCCCGCCAGCTGGAAAGCGCCGCGCGCTCCAGCCAGGAGAACGGCTGGCCCCCCTATAATATCGAGACGACCGGCGAGAACGCCTATCGCATCGAGATCGCCGTCGCCGGCTTCTCGCCTGACGAGCTGAATATCGAGGCCAAGGAAAACTCCCTGACCATCACCGGCAAGAAGGCCGCCAACGACGACGGCGCGCCCCAGAAGACCTATCTGCATCGCGGCCTGGCCGAGCGCGACTTCGAGCGCCGCTTCCAGCTGGCCGACTATGTGGTGGTCAAGGGCGCCGACCTGTCGAACGGCCTGCTGACCATCGACCTGCAACGCGAGCTGCCCGAGGCTCTCAAGCCCCGCCGCATCGAGATCGCGACCGGCAAGACCCTGATCGAGGGTGAAACCGCCGGCAAGTCGGACAAGGCGAAGAAGGCCGCCTAACCACGGCTGATGTCTGAACAACCGGGAAGGGGCGGCGCTCGCGTCGCCCCTTTTTCGTGTCCGCTCTCGCGTCATCCCGGAAACGGCGCAGCCGTTATCCGGGACCGCTCAAAACGCCGGCGTCGCGTGTGCGGCGGTCCCGGCTCTTCGCCTGACGGCTTCGGCCGGGATGACGGCGGGACGATAAGACCTAGGCCGCCTTCAAATCCGCCGGGTCCAGCCCGCGTGCGCCGCCCGTCTGGGCCCCGGTGAAGTCGGCCTGCTTGACCTGGGCCCCATGCATGACGGCGCGGCTCAGGTCCGCTCCCGCCAGAACCGCCCGGCGCAGATCGGCGCCCGACAGGTCGGCCCCGCGCAGGATGGCGCCCGACAGGTCCGCCGGCAGCAGCCGCTCGGGCCCCAGCATCAGCGGCCCCAGTTGCACCTCGCGCAGATCCGCCCCGTTCAGCTTGGCCCGACCCAGGCGCGCCCCGCGCAGGTCAGCGCGGCGCAGATTGGCCGAGCGCAGGTCCGCGCCCTCCAGCTGCGCCCCCTGAAGCTGAACGCCTTCCATATCCAGGCCGTAGAAGACCGCCCCCTTGGCCGACAGGGCCGTCAGGTTCAGGCCGCGAATGGATTCCAGCGGGCGCAGATCGACCCCGTCGAAGACCGAGGGCTGACCCTCGGCGCCGCCCGTCTCGCACCACTGGGCGTGCTCGCGCAGCATCTCGGCGGCGGGCATGCGGTTGACGGACTCGCCCGCGGGACGGTTGTCGGTCAGGGCCCCTTCCATATTGGCCCCGTCGGTGCGCCACATGGCGGCCTTCACGCCCACCAGGATGGCGTCGGTCAGATCCGCGCCCGACAGGTCCGCGCCCGACAGATCCGCCCCGGCCAGATCGGCGCCGGTGAAATTGGCCTGTTTCAGATTGGCCCGGACCAGCTTGCAGTCCTTCATGACCGCGTCGGTGAAGTCGGCGGCGATGGCCACCACCCCGGTCATGCGCGAGCGTTGCAGGTTGGCCCCGACCAGACTGGCGCCCTGGGCCAGGGTGTCGCCGCGCTTCTGGGCCTCGATGACGCGGAAACCCAGCTTGCCGTCCGCCGCCGCGATCGTGCCTTCGCGCAGATCGGCCTCGAACAGATCGGCCCCCGACAGGTCGGCCCCGCGCAGGCAGGCGCCGCGCAGATCGGCCCGCCTCAGGCTGGCGTCGACCAGGTTGATGTCCTGCATGTCCGCGCCGAAGAAGTTGGCGTTGTCCAGCTTGGCCCCGGACAGGTCGCAGTTGTGCAGGCGGGCGGCGGCGAAGTCGGCGTCGGCCAGGTTGCGGCCCCGCAGCGTCAGCCCCGACAGGTCCATCCAGGCGAAGACCGCGCGCGCTCCGCCGGGCCGGGCCTGCCACAGCCGATCATGCTTGGCGCAGATCAGGTCGACCTCGGCCTGGGTCGGTTTCGTGCGGACAGGATCGGCGGCGTCGCTCATGCCGCCAACATGGCTTACGGCCATTAAGGAAGCTTTGCGGAAACAGCCGTTTCCGCCTGCCTACTCGGTCAGCAGACCCTGTTCGCGCAGGGCCTCGGCCAGCTCGCCCTCATGGGTCCACAGCCGGGTGTAGCCGGCCTCGCCCAGACGGTTCAGCTCGGTCGTCAGGTCGGCGCGCGGCGCGGCGACGAAACGACCGTCGAAGCCCTGGCCGTCCTCGCTGACGCGGACCATCGGCCGCCCCGTCTCCAGCCGATGCAGGAAGCCTTCGCTCAGGACGGCGGCGTCCTCGGCCAGCAGGCCCGTCTCGACCGTCAGACCCGACTGGCGCAGCCGCTCGGTGCCCCGGCCCGAGGCGAAGGGCGAGGGGTCCAGGGCGGCGATCACCACCCGCTCGACCCCGGCCTCGGCCAGGAAGTGGGCGCAGGACTTGCGCCCCGACGAGCGCGCGCCGCAGGGTTCCAGCGTGACATAGGCGGTCGCGCCCTTCACGGCCTCGCCGGCGGCGGGCACGGCCTGCTCCTCGGCGTGCGGGCGTCCGCCCGGCGCCGTCGCCGCCTCGGCCAGCACCACCCCGTCCTTGACCAGGACACAGCCGACCGCCGGATTGGGCCAGGTCTCGCCCATGCTGGCCAGCGCCAGATCAATGGCGCGGCGCATGTGGACGGCGTCGTCCTTCACGGGCGTGTTCACGCAATCACCGGCAGGGCTTGCGCCCGGCCCTCGTCCAGATAGCGGGCGGCGACCGGCTTCAGGTCCGCATCCAGGTCGATCTCCAGCGGGTTGCCGGTGGGGATCTCCACATCGACGATCTTGTCGTCGGGCACGGCGAACAGCAGCTTGACGATGGCGCGCAAGCTATTGCCATGGGCGGCGATCAGCACATCCTCGCCCGCCTTCAGGCGCGGGGCGATCTCGGCGTCCCAATAGGGCTGCACCCGGTCCAGGGTGGTCTTCAGGCTCTCGGTGTCAGGGATGGGCTTGCCCGCGTAGCGAGGATCAGCGTCGAAATCGAACTCGCCGCCCGGCGCCAGCGGCGGCGGCGGCACGTCATAGCTGCGGCGCCAGATCTTGACCTGATCCTCGCCGTGCTTGGCCGCCGTCTCGGCCTTGTCCAGCCCGGTCAGGCCGCCGTAGTGGCGCTCGTTCAGGCGCCAGTCCTCGACCACGGGCACATCCTTAAGACCTGCCGAATCCAGGGCCAGGGCCCCGGTGCGCCTGGCGCGCGTCAGCACCGAGGTGAACATGACCGCCGGCTTGAACCCGGCCTGGGCGATCAGCTCGCCGCCGCGCCGCGCCTGAGCCTCGCCCTCGGCGGTCAGGTCCACGTCCACCCAGCCGGTGAAGCGGTTTTCCAGGTTCCACTGGCTCTGGCCGTGGCGCAGCAGGATCAGGCGGGGCATGGGCGTCTCCGTATGGCGATCCTTCGCGTAGGCCGCGAACGCGGGGGCGGTCAAGGTTTCACGATGCGGGAAAAGAATGCAGCCAGCCCGCCCCTCGTGCGTTGTTGGCCTCTCCGGGGAGGCCCGCTATACCGCAACGATTGAGGGCGGATAGCTGAACTCCGTTCGCCCGAAAGCCAGACTTCAGGAACGCCCATGTCGAAACCGCGCCAGGACATCCGCCCCAATACGGCGGAGTATGAAACCCTTCCCCTGGTGAAACCGACCGGCTTCCGCGAATACGACGCCCGCTGGATTCTGGAAAAAGAGATCAACCTGCTGGGCATCCAGGCCCTCGGCCTGGGCCTCGCCACCTACGCCCATGAGATCGGCGTGCGCCCCCGCATCGCCGTCGGCCACGACTTCCGCTCCTATTCGCTGTCGGTGAAACAGGCCCTGATCCTCGGCCTGCTGGAAGGCGGCATGGAGGTGGTCGACATCGGCCTGGCCCTCTCGCCCATGGCCTATTACGCCCAGTTCGCCCTCGACTGCCCCTGCGTGGCCATGGTCACGGCCAGCCACAACGAAAACGGCTGGACCGGCGTCAAGATGGGCGCCCAGGCGCCCCTGACCTTCGGCCCCGACGAGATGACCCGTCTGAAGGAGATCGTCCTGAACGGCGCGGGCGTCGCCCGCCCCGGCGGCCGCGTCGAACGCGTCGAAGGCTTCCGCGACCAATACATCAAGGACGTGGCCTCCAGGGTGAAGCTGAGCCGCCCGCTCAAGGTCGTGGCCGCCTGCGGCAACGGCACCGCCGGCGCCTTCGCCCCCGAGGCCCTGCGCCTGATGGGCTGTGAAGTGATCGAGATGGACACCCACCTCGACTGGACCTTCCCCAAGTATAATCCGAACCCGGAAGATCACGTCATGCTGGTGGCGATGGCGGAAAAGGTGAAGGAAACCGGCGCTGACCTGGCCCTGGGCTTCGACGGCGACGGCGACCGCTGCGGCGTGGTCGACAATACCGGCGAGGAGATCTTCGCCGCCAAGATCGGCCTGATGCTGGCCCGCGACCTGTCGGCCATCCACCCGAACGCGACCTTCGTCGTCGATGTGAAGTCGACCGGCCTCTACAAGACCGACGCGGTGCTCAAGGCCAATGGCGCCGAGACCGTCTACTGGAAGACCGGCCACTCCTACATCAAGCGCAAGACCGCCGAACTGGGCGCCCTGGCCGGGTTCGAGAAGTCGGGCCACTTCTTCCTGTCGGGCGACCTGGGTCACGGCTATGACGACGGTCTGGTCGCCGCCGGCGCCGTCCTGGCCATGCTGGACCGCAATCCCGGCAAGTCGCTCAGCGAGCTGAAGACCGCCCTGCCCGACGCCTGGACCAGCCTGACCATGTCGCCCCACTGCGACGACGAGCTGAAGTATGACGTCCTGGCCAGGATCGTGAAGGAATACGAGGACATGGCGGCCGCCGGCGGGTCGATCCTGGGCCGCAAGATCGTCGAGGCCATCACGGTCAACGGCGTGCGCGTCCACCTCGAGGACGGTTCCTGGGTCCTGGTGCGCGCCTCATCGAACAAGCCCGAACTGGTCGTGGTCGTCGAAAGCATGAAGTCGGCCGACGACATGCGCGACCTGTTCCGCAAGGAGGTGAAGCCCCGTCTGGCCGCTCACCCCGAAATCGGCGCCTTCAACCAGGAAATCTGATGCCTCTTTCCTCCCCATTTCATGGGGAGGTGGCGCGGCGGCGCGGCCGACGTGACGGAGGGGGCCACTCGACGGCTGCCTCCTGCGTCACCCCCTCCACCATTCCGTGGTCCCCCTCGCCCCACGGGGGGAGGAAAGCTCCAGGGTTGACCTCACCCCCCGCCTCGGGCGAGGTGAGGCGCTGAACGACGTCGCCTCCTCCCTCCCCGTGGTCATCGTCGGCGGCGGTTTTTCCGGGGCCATGCTGGCCGCACGGCTGGCCGAACGGGGACAGGCCTCGACCCTGATCGAGCGCGGCGACGCCTTCGGTCCGGGCGTGGCCTATTCCACCAGCAACGACGCCCATCGCCTCAACGTCCGCGCCGGGCGAATGAGCGCCGTCGTCGACCGTCCCGCCGACTTCGTTGACTGGCTGACGACCCGTCATCCCGATCAGGCGGACGCCAACGGTTTCGCGCCCCGCCGCCTCTACGGCCTCTACGTCCGCGACCGCCTGAGCGCGACCGAGGCGGCGCATCCCGGTCTGATCCGGCGCGTGACCGGCGCCGTCATCGCCGTCGAAGGGCGATCCGCCATCCTGTCCACCGGAGAGCGGATTGAAGGTCGCGCCGTGGTCCTGGCCACCGGCAACCCGGCGCCGCGCACCACCCCGACCGGCGAAGACGGCCGCATCATCGCCAATCCCTGGACGCCCGACGCCCTGACGCGCGTCCGGCCCGACGACGACGTCCTGATCCTCGGGACGGGCCTGACCATGGTCGACGTCCTGCTGACGCTTTCCAGCCAGGGCTGGCGCGGTCGGGCGACGGCGGCCTCCCGACGCGGCCTCTTGCCCCGCGCCCACGGCCCGCACCATGACGCGCCCATCGACCTGCCCCCCGAGGCCCTGACCGGCCCGCTGTCCCGCCGCCTCGCCGTCGCGCGGCGGCTGGCGCGAACCCATGGCTGGCGACGGGTCATGGAAGGCTATCGGCCGATCACCCTGGAGCTGTGGCAGGCGGCGACCGAGGCCGAACGCGCCCGCTTCCTGCGCCGCCTGCGCCCGTGGTGGGACGTCCATCGCCACCGCATCGCGCCCGAGATCGCCGCCGAACTGGACCAGCTCATCCATGAAGACCGACTGACGGTCCGCGCCGGGCGCGTACTGGGAATCGAACCCTCGGCGGACCGCGTCGCGGTGCGTCTGGCCGCGAACCACGCTGAACAGACCCTGTCCGCGCCCTGGCTGATCGACTGCACCGGCCCCGGCCATGACGCGGCGACGACGCCTTTGACGGCCGCCCTGATCGCCGAAGGGCGCGCGCGCCTCGATCCGCTGAGGCTGGGCCTCGATCTGGACCCGGACGGTCGCGTCCGCCGCGCCGACGGGACGCCGGACCCGGACCTCTACGTCCTCGGCCCGCCCGCCCGCGCCGCCTTCTGGGAAACCGTGGCCGTGCCGGACATCCGCCAGCGCATCGAGGCGCTGGTCCGCGCCCTGAACGTCTGACGGCAAGGTTCAAGGAGCCAGAAAGCGGCGGAAGTCGGCCGACGCGGGGGAGGCCAAAAAGGCGCGCAGCAGATGCAGATTCGCCGCCAGCGGCGCGGACATCTGCCCACCCAGACCGGCGTCGCTCGTCTCCAGATCGCGCCAGGGATGCTGTGCATGGCCGGCCGTCCACAGGTCCTCGCCGGGACGGACTCGCATTTCGGCCGTCGAGCGGCGCAATCCGCTGACAGCGAAGATTTCGGGCTTGCCGCCGCGATAGAGATAACGGCCGAAGCCGATCAGAATGGTGACGATCTCATCACGCCTGATCTCCAGCCCCGTCTCCTCGCGCAATTCCCGCTCGATCTCCGACCGGGCGAAGGCCTGGAAATCGACACTTCTGCGACGGGACCGGGCCTGGCGCAGGCGGCGCAGGTCGAACGATCCCGACCCCGTAGGCGCCAACAGGCCAGCGCTTTCCGCGGCCTTCGAGGTCTGGCGGGTCAGGTGAATGTTCCAGGACATATCGATCAGCAAGGTGGAGCCGCCCAGCTGGTTGGACGCGAAGGCGCTATCCAGCGGCAACAGGAAGCCGTCGTCGGACACAAAGCAAGGCCGGCCGTTCCAGGCCGGTTCGTCGCGTTCGCGGTCCCAGACCTGCTGAACCACCACGCCGTTGCTGCACCGGTCCAAAAGATAGTCCGTGTCCTGCAGGACCACTGGCGCGCCGCCGTCGACGAAGGCGGCGTCGATCTCGGTCCTCAGGCCGACCTTGGCTTCGTTGACCGTCCACGGATTGATGTGTGGCGTGGCCAGCGGTCGCCACGGCGCCAGGTTCATCGGCAGGTTATAGGGGCGCTTCACGCGGCGGATCGGGTTCGATGCCTGATCCAGCGCGGCGTCGACCGCTGCGTTCAAGGCGACGACGCCATTGACCCCGCGCACGATCACCACCGGGTCCGTCCGTCCTTTGATGCCCTTCACCCACGCGTCGCCGGAAGCGTCGGCAGGCCGCAGTTCCATGGTTTCCGCCCGTCGTAGGCGCACGGCCCGCCACGCCAGCTGGATCACAGTCCATACCGTCACCACGCCCAGGACGAACTGCAGCAAGGTCATGCCGTAGTGGTTGGAGATCGCCGCCCACCACCGCACCGACCGTGGAAGAACCGACTGGAAAGGGCCGACCAGATCGCCGAACAGCGCCACGAAGCCGGCGATGAACAGCGCAAAGGCCCGGTAGGTCCTGAACCATTGGAACCAGAGCCGGTCGCGCATCGCGCCGACACGACGAAGAAGCCTGCGCCAGATGCCTCCCGCCCCCGCCATCCAGGTTCCTAGCCCGCCGCCTTCACCGCCGCTGCGACATCGGCGACCACGCGCTTGACCAGGGCCTCGTCATCGCCCTCGGCCATGACGCGGATCAGTTTTTCCGTGCCCGACGGACGCACCAGCAGACGGCCCGAGCCGTTCAGGGCGGCCTCCGCCTCGGCCATGGCGGCCTGAACCTTGGCGTCTTCCAGCGGCTTGCCGGCGGTGTAGCGGACGTTCTGCAGCAGTTGCGGCACCGGCTCGAACTGGCGCGCCAGTTCGCTCATCGGCACGTCCTTTTCGACCAGGACGGCCAGCACCTGAAGCGCCGCCATCAGGCCGTCGCCGGTCGTGGCGTGGTCCTTCAGAATGATGTGGCCCGACTGCTCGCCGCCGATGTTGAAGCCGCCCGCACGCATCCGCTCCATGACATAACGGTCGCCGACCTTGGTCCGCTCCAGCGTCAGGCCCTCGGACTTCAGCTTCCGCTCCAGACCCAGGTTGGACATGACGGTGGCGACCACCCCCTTGCCGTTCAGGCGGCCGCGTTTGGCCCAGTCCAGACCGATCAGGGCCATGATCTGGTCGCCGTCGACCACATGACCCTTTTCGTCGCAGATGATGACCCGGTCGGCGTCGCCGTCCAGGGCGATGCCGATGTCGCAGCGATAGCGCTTGACCGCCTCGGACACGGCCTCGGGATGGGTCGAGCCGCAGTCGGCGTTAATGTTCAGGCCGTTCGGCTCGACGCCGACGGGGAAGACCTCGGCCCCCAGTTCATAGAGGGGGGTCGGTGCTACGCGGTAGCCGGCGCCGTTGGCGCAGTCGATGGCGATCCTCAGGCCCTTGAGGCTCAGCCGCTTGGGGAAGGCCGACTTGGCGATCTCGATATAGCGCGGCGGGGCGTCGTCGATGCGCTTGACCCGGCCCAGCTTGTTGGCGGGCGCCAGATCCTGATCCAGCCCCTCGTCCATCATGGCCTCGATCTTCAGCTCGATCTCGTCCGACAGCTTGTAGCCGTCCGGCCCGAACAGCTTGATGCCGTTGTCGGCGTAGTCGTTGTGCGAGGCCGAGATCATGATGCCCAGATCGGCGCGCATCGAACGCGTCATCATGGCCACGCCCGGCGTCGGCAGGGGGCCGAAGGTCCGCACGTCCATGCCGACCGAGGCCAGACCCGCCACCAGGGCCGGCTCGATCATATAGCCGGACAACCGCGTGTCCTTGCCGATCACCACCAGATGGCGACGATCGTCATCGGTGCGGAACAGCTTGCCCGCCGCCAGACCCACGCGCAGGGCGACCTCGGCCGTCATCGGATGGGTGTTGGCCCGGCCGCGAATGCCGTCGGTGCCGAAGTATTTTCTCTCGCCCAAGGGCGTCGTCCTTCGCTGGCGGCCCGTCGGGTTTGCAAAGAAACCTTCCGAAACCCATTTTTTGATGTCGCCGGTCCAAGCTTCCCCTAGACGAAACTCAAAGGGCGAGACGGGCGGAACCCTCTCGCTTACCTCTTACGGCGGCCTCGCGCAAAGCGCGACCGCCCGGCCCCTTCACCGGAGCAGACCATTATGTGCGGCATCATCGGCATCACGGGCGCGGGCGCCGTCGTTCCCCGTCTGATCGACAGCCTGAAGCGGCTGGAATACCGCGGCTATGATTCCGCCGGCATCGCCGCCGTCGTCGACGGCCGCATCGAACGCCGCCGCGCCAAGGGCAAGATCCGCGAGCTGGAAGCCGTCCTGGCCGCCGATCCCCTAGCCGGAACCATCGGCATCGGTCACACCCGCTGGGCCACCCACGGCGCCCCGACCACGACCAACGCCCACCCGCACAAGGCCGGCCGCGTCTGCCTGGTGCACAACGGCATCATCGAGAACTTCGCCGAGCTGAAGGCGGAGCTGGAGGCCGAGGGCCGCGTCTTCGAGAGCCAGACCGACACCGAGGTCGTCGCCCACCTGCTGGATCACAAACTGGCCGCGGGCCTAGCCCCGCTGGACGCCTTCAAGGCGACGCTGGACCGCCTGACCGGCGCCTATGCCCTGGCCGTCCTGATCGAGGGCGAGGACGACCTGATTCTGGGCGCCCGTCGGGGCAGTCCGCTGGTCGTCGGCTGGGGCGAGGGCGAGATGTACCTGGGCTCGGACGCCCTGGCCGTCGGCCCCTTCACCCAGAAGATCAGCTATCTGGAAGAAGGCGATTACGTCGCCATGACCCGCGGCGGCGCGCGCATGTTCGACGCCTCGGGCCATCCGGCCGACCGCGCCGTCGTGCAGGTCTCGGCCTCCTCGGCCATGGTCGAGAAGGGCGCCTATCGCCACTTCATGGAGAAGGAAGTCCATGAACAACCCGACAGCGTCCAGCACACCCTGTCCGAATACCTCGACCTGGTGACGGGCGCGGCCAAGACGCAAGCCATCGACTTCGCCGCCGTCGACCGCATCCAGATCATCGCCTGCGGCACCGCCTTCTACGCCGGCCAGATCGGCAGATACGCCTTCGAGAAGTATGCGGGCCTGCCCTGCGACGTCGAGATCGCGTCCGAGTTCCGCTACCGCTCGCCGGCCCTGACGCCGGGCACGGTCGCCGTGGCCGTCAGCCAGTCGGGCGAGACCGCCGACACCCTGGCCAGCCTGACCTGGTGCAAGGCCCAGGGGCTCAAGACCGCCGCCGTGGTCAACGTCCACACCTCGTCCATGGCGCGCGAGGCCGACGTCCTGTGGCCGACCCACGCCGGACCCGAGATCGGCGTCGCCTCGACCAAGGCCTTCACCGCCCAGGTCTCGGCCCTGCTGGCCCTGGCCGTCGCCGCCGGCGTGGCGCGCGGCAAGATCGACGCGACTCGCGAGGCCGAACTGGTCAAGGCCCTGTTCGAGGCCCCCCGCCTGATCGCCGAGGCCCTGCAGATGGACGGCCAGATCCGCGCTGTCTCCCATGATCTGGCCAAGGCCACGGACGTTCTCTTCCTCGGCCGGGGCGCCATGTTCCCCCTGGCCATGGAGGGCGCGCTGAAGCTGAAGGAGATCAGCTACATCCACGCCGAGGGCTATGCCGCCGGCGAGCTGAAGCACGGCCCCATCGCCCTGGTGGACGAAAAGACCCCGATCATCGCCCTGGCCCCCCTGGACGAGGTCTATGAGAAG